>DATJOA010000153.1:0-54502 GCA_035507635.1 Candidatus Acidiferrales bacterium | reverse complement strand
GTGGGCGGCGGAGAGAGCGGATATATTGCGCCCGATCCAACGAATCCAGAGATTGTTTATGCGGGATCGTATGGCGGGGATATTTCGCGTTACGACCATCGCACGGAAGAGACGGAGATGATTGATCCGTGGCCGCGCAATCCGATTGGATGGGGCATGGCGGATTTAAAACACCGGTTCCAGTGGACAGAGCCGATTGTATTTTCGCCGCACGATCCGCATACGCTTTATTACGCGGGCGAAGTGCTGTTCAAGACGACGGATGAAGGCAAGAGCTGGACGATTATTTCTCCCGACCTGACGCGGAACGATAAATCGAAGCAGGAGTCGGCAGGTGGACCGATTACGAAGGACAACACGGGGGTTGAAGTCTACGACACGATCTTTTCGGTGGTCGAGTCGCCGGCGCAGAAGGATTTGATCTGGGCCGGAAGCGATGACGGGCTCATTCATCTCACGCGAAATGGCGGGGGAAGTTGGGAAAACGTCACGCCGAAAGCCATGCCGGAGTGGGGCACGGTCAGCATGATTGAGGCATCTGCGAGCGACGCGGGGACGGCCTATGTTGCGGTCGAGCGGCACAAGATGGACGACTTCGCCCCATACATTTTCAAGACCTCAGACTTCGGCAAAAGTTGGACGACGCTGGTGAATGGAATCCCGAAGGATGATTACGTTCACGCGGTGCGCGTCGATCCGAAGAAAATGGGATTACTGTATGCCGGGACGGAGCGAGGAGTTTATGTCAGCTTCGATGATGGCGCGAACTGGCAACCGCTGCAGCTGAATCTGCCGGTTTCGCCGGTGAATGATCTCATCGTGAAGAATGACGATCTCGCAGTCGCGACGCATGGACGGTCGTTCTGGATTCTCGATGATCTGTCTCCGTTGCGGCAGTGGAGTGATTCGATTAAGGGCGACGAGGTGCATTTGTTTACGCCGGCTAACGCGAATCACACGACCTTTGCGGGATCGTTCTTCGGCGGCGGCGGCGCGGGCCAGAATCCTCCTGCGGGAGCGGTCGTTTATTACTACCTGAAGACCGAGATCAAGAAAGAAAAGAAAGAGGAGAAAAAGGGTGAGGCTGGCGCGAAGCCGGTGGCTGCCGCTGCCGAATCCGGTAAGCACGCGGAGAATTCGAAATCTGAGGATTCAGAGAAGAAGGATGAGTCGCGGGTGAAGATCGAGATTCTCGATTCAGCGGGGAAGGTGATCCGGACATATCCGCCGAAACATGAAGCTGATGGTGAAGGAGGAGAAGAGAGTTTCTTCGCGCGCGGACATCACGATGAGATTCCGACGGAGGCCGGGATTAACCGGTTCGTCTGGGATTTGCACTACGAGGGTGCGGCGCGGATTCCGAATTCTCCGTTGTGGGGCGGTTCGACGGACGGACCGCTGGCTTTGCCTGGCGAGTATCAGGTGCGGCTGACCGTTGATGGAAAGCCCCAGACGCAGGCGTTCAAGATCGTGCCGGATCCGCGGCTGCAAGTTACGCAAGAAGATTTGAAAAAGCAGTTCGACTTGATGCAGCAGATTCTTGGGAAAGTCACGCAGGTGCACGACGCCATCAGGCAGATTCGCGACATTCGCGGGCAGATGACGGCAGTGAACAAGCGGCTAAAGGAAGAGAAGAATCCGAACGCGAAGGAACTCGCAGACGCAGGATCGGCGCTAGACAAGAAGATGACTGTAGTGGAGGAGGCGCTGATTCAGACCAAGGCGAAGAGCGGGCAGGATGTGTTGAATTATCCCATCCGTTTGAACAATTTGTTGGTGGCGCTGGGTGGGATAGTCTCAAGCGCTGATGCTTCGCCGACCAAACAGGATTATGAAATGTACGACGATCTGAGCAAGCAGGCGGACGAACAGTTGGCAAAGTGGAATGAAATCGTAAAGACCGATCTTGCTGCGTATAACCGGCTGGCGCAGGAGAAGACGGTGCCGCTGGTGGGGTTGAGTCCGGAAACACAACATTAAGGGCGTGGGAAGTGCGAGCCGAAACCAGCGCCTGAAGGTGCATTTCTTGAGCGCGTCTGCGGCACTGATAAATCTGTGCCCTGATACGGATCAGGCAGCGCGGCAAGCATCAAGGCCGGCCTGATACGACGCCGGATTATTTCTGTTGCGCTTGCAGTTGATCTAATTTCTGCTTGAGTTGTTCCAGTTTCTGTCCGGCATCTCCTAGCTTGCCTTCGGCGGTGAGCCGCTGATAGTCGGCGAGATCTTTGGCTGCTCCGGAGATGAGTTCCTTAAGGGCCGGGGGAGCTGTGGTTGTGGCGGGAGCTTGCGGCGCGGCAGGCGCGGGGCCAATCTCACTGATCGCCGGCAATGTCGGAGCTGCGCCTCCAAATAGGGCAGTCAGCGCCGCTTCGAACGTCGGCGCGTATACAAGGCGATCCTGCAGGGCGAGGACAACCAAGCGCAGTTCGGGCATGGGGCTGCGTTGAGCCTGCAAGTAAATCGGCTCTGCATACAAAAGCGCCTTGCCGCAGGGAATCACGAGCAATGTTCCGCGGCGGGCGTGCGAGCCCTGCTGATTCCAGAGAGTGAGTTGTCCGGAGAGTTGCGCGTTCTGATCGATGCGCGCCTCGATCTGCAAGGGTCCGTCGACAAGACGAGTCTTGGGGAAATCGTACACCAGCGCCTTGCCATATTCGTCGCCATCACTGCGGCCCGCGATCCACCCGATCAAGTTATTTCGATTCGCCGGGGTGAAGGGTAAAATACCGACGAACTCCACCGAGGGCGCACCGGGAAGTTTCATCAGAACGAAATTCGGTTCCATCGAGAGTGTTCGCTGCTCGCCGGAATCGCTTGCGCCCACTTCCGAAGCGACGGTCCACAGATCTTCACGGTTGTAAAAAACCTCGGGATCGGTCATGTGATAGAGCGCGTAGACGGCCGCCTGCATCCCCAGCAGTAGTTCCGGATAGCGCACATGTTTTCGTAATTCCGGAGGCATCGCCGAAGCATCTTTGAACAGAACGGGGAACATGCGGCGGTAGGCGTTGATGATGGGATCCTGAGAATCGAAAACGTAGAACGTAGTCGTGCCGTTGTAAGCATCGATGACGGCTTTGACGCTGTTCCGCATGTAATTGACAGTGTTGTTGCCGAGAGGGTAGTGACTGGAGTACGGATAGCTGTCGGAAGTCGTAAATGCGTCGATGATCCACGACAGACGGCCGTTGTCGTCGATGACGAGGTACGGATCAGATTCGAAGGTGAGAAACGGAGCAAGCTGCATGACGCGATCGCGCACGTTGCGGCGCATGAGGAGACGGCTCTGCGGATTGACATCATCGCTGAACGGAAGTTTGGTGAGATCGCCTTCATCGTAGGCGATCAGAATGCGGCGCAGGAATCCCCCAAGAGCGATGCCGCCGGTTCCTTCGTAGGAAGTCAGATTGTTCGTTTCGCCCTGGGGGAAGTTGAATTCTTTTTGCCGCGTTTTTACGTAGACGTCGGTGTTGGTCATCTCGCCAAAATAAATTTCGGGGCGAGTGACGTTGATGTCTTTCACGGTGCTCTGGACCGGCATATTGCTGAGGATGAGGGTGGGAAGGCCTTCGGGGGTGAATCCGTTGACAGGATTCATGGTGACGCCATAGCCGTGGGTATAGATCAGCTTTTCGTTGATCCAATTGCGGCTGCTCTCGGGGAGTTTGTCGACGCTGAGTTCGCGGGCCGCGAGCATCACTTCACGCGTGGAGCCGTTGATCGGGTAGCGATCGATATCGATATCCGGGAAGTCGTAGTAGGTGCGGATTTCCTGAATCTGGCGAAGCGTGTCTTGCAGAGCACGCCAGTCCCAGAGGCGGATATTTTGTAGAGTCGCCTGATTGTTGGCGGCGTCGGCGGCTTCGACCGAGGTCTCGGCCGGGAATTCGCGCTCCGTGACGCGATCCAGCCCGAAGGCTTGCCGCGTCATCTCAATGTTTTTGTGGATATAAGGACGCTCTCGGACCAGTTCGTTGGGTTTCACGATGAAGTTGCCGACGTACCAGCCGACGATCTGCATGATGATGAAGCAAACTGCCGCAGGAATTACGGCAAAGGCGAGATAGCGCACGCGCGGGGGAGTGACGAGATTGAACAGAGCGATTCCAGCACCGACGACGAGCGCGATACTTACGATCAGAAGACCGATGAGCATAACGTGCGCATCGGTGTAGGTAACGCCGCTGAAGACCGTGTGCTCGTTAAAGAGAGTGTCGAACCGGCTGAGGTAGACCCACACCGCCAATACGAGCAACAAGAAAGCAAACGCGATGGAAAACCCACGCCAGGGAAGCGGCAGAGAAGCGCCACGTCCGCGGGAGAGGAGACGAGTACTGCCTGTGAGTAAGAGAAAAAAGAAAGCGGCGATGCAGGCGAGCACGGCCAGAGTCAGCAGCCAGCCTGTGACGGACTCCCACGCTGGAAGAGTGAAAAGATAAAACGAGAGCGGCCTGCCGAAGATCGGATCGGCGACCCCGGTGTTCTTGGGCGCGTACCAATAGAGAGCGAAGGTGGACCACTCGGCCATCATGCCGGCGCCGCTGGCGAGCGCAATGACAGCCGAGACTACGATCGCGATCAGATTCGTGATGCGTTCGACGGGCAACTTGATCGGCTGCCGACCGATGAAGATCAGGCCGCCATCGAGCAGATCGGAGGGGTATGCACGTTTGAGGGCTCGAAACCATCCATACAGAATGAAAAATGTTGCGATGGAGAATATCGCGAATACGGCCCATTGGAGGCTAAGGGTGCGGCGAAAAACCTCCTCGTAGCCGAGCGATCCGAACCAGAGGATGTCGACGTAGTAGGAGACTGCGGTTCGGCTGCCGAGCAGAATAAAGGCGATTATGCCGAGGATGATGAGAAACCGTCTGGGCCGCGGCGGATGTTCCCGCCACTCGATGGTATCGGGCATGACTTAGTAGGCTTTCGGTGGCTGCGACTTGAAGTTTCGCATCCCACGGCATTGTACTTGATTGAAATCGCGGCGAGGTTGGAATCGAGGGGCGGCGGGGCGAATCTTGACGAGCAGAGCGTAGACAAGAGCACAAAACAAAACACTCCTCCAGCACTATGTGCTTGGAGGAGTGAGTCTTAACTTGATGCGGTCAACTCAAGATTGCGCTTCGAATCATGCCATGCTCTCTACGGGCTCCGGGATCGCGATCTCATCCTCAGCTTCGATCCGCTTGTGAGTTTTCGCAACCAGCATGTAGATCGAGGGGACGACGAACAGCGTGAACGCCGTGCCGATGATCATGCCGCTTACGAGCATGATACCGATGCTGTTTCGCGCGCCGGCCCCAGGGCCCTTAGCGAGCACCAGCGGGAAGTGACCACAGACAGTTGCAGCGGTGGTCATCAGGATTGGCCGTAAGCGGGTGCTGGCCGCGCCGATGATCGCATCGAGCTTGCCAAGGCCGGTTTCCTGCAGGTGATTTGCGAATTCGACGATCAGAATTCCGTTCTTTGCAATCAGTCCGACAAGGGTGATGAGGCCAACCTCGCTGTAGATGTTTAGCGTCGTAAAGCCGAGGAACGAGAACACCAGAGCGCCGGAAATGGCGAGAGGCACCGATCCGGCGAGAATGATGAACGGATCGCGGAAGCTCTCGAACTGCGCCGCCAGCACAAGGTAGATCAGGACTGCCGACAGGAAAAACGTGCCGAGGAATTTGCTCCCCTCGACGCGGAGTTGGCGGGATTCACCGGCATAGTCGACGGTGAATCCTTGCGGCAGCTGTTTGGCCTGGTCTTCCAGAAAAGTCAGCGCCTTGTCCAGTGGCACCGGCGGCGGAATGACGCCCTGAATGCGGACCGCATTGAGCTGCTGGAATTTATTCAACGATCTCGGCTCGGTCGTTGTACGCAGCGTTGCAAAAGTCGAGAGCGGAACGAGCTTGTCCGCAGAGCCTTTGACGTAGATCTGGGAAAGCTGATCCGGAGTCAATCGGTCCACACGCTGAATTTGAGGAATGACCTTGTAGCTGCGGCCTTGAATGCTGAAGCGGTTGACGTAATTGCCGCCCAGCATCGTCGCGAGATCCTGACCCGCCTGGCTCAGATCAACCCCCTGGGAGCGCAGCTTGTCGCGGTCGAAAACGACTTCGGTCTGTGGCTGATCGAATTTGACGTCAGTATCGGCATAGATGAAGAGGCCGCTGGCCATGGCCTTTTTCACGATCTCCTCGGCGAATTGACTGACTTGCCGCGGCTCAGCGGCCGACTCGATCACGAAATCAACTGGGAAGTTCCCGCCTCCGGGCAGCGGTGGAGGCGTCAGAGGAATCACTCGGATACCAGCGATTTTCGAGAGCGGACCGGTTGATTCGACAAGCAGCTCTTGCGTTGTCTTTTTTCTTTGGCTCCAGGGCTTGGTGACCATGCCGCCGAATCCGCCGTTCGGATTCGTGATCTGGAAAACGCTTGCGCTCTCGGGGAACGATTTGTATACGTTATAAACCTGCTGCGTGAAAAGGTTCGTCTGTTCGATGGTCGAGTTCGGAGCTGACTGAATCACGCCGAAGACGACGCCCTGATCCTCTGCCGGCGCCAGCTCGCGCTGCGAGAACATGTAGAAGGGAATCATCAGTACGGCGACAATCGCCCACAACGTGAGAACAACGGGACGGTAATGCAGAGTCCCCGACAACAATCGAATGTAGAAATTGCGAACACTCTCGAATCGGCGGTTGATAAATCCTGCAAAGCCACGTTCGGTGTCGCCGGCACGCAGGAGCTTCGATCCCATCATCGGCGAAAGCGTCAGAGCGACGATTCCAGAAACGACGACTGCGCCGGCGAGAGTAAATGCGAACTCCCGGAAGAGTGCGCCGGTCAGGCCGCCCTGAATCCCGATTGGGGCGTAAACGGCGGCGAGCGTGATCGTCATGGCGATGATCGGTCCGACGAGTTCGCGTGCCGCGTCTTTCGCGGCCTGGAATGGAGTCTTGCCGAGATGCAAATGCCGTTCAACGTTCTCCACCATGACGATGGCGTCATCGACGACCAGTCCGACTGAGAGGACGATCGCCAGCAGTGTGAGCAGGTTGATGGTGAAGCCCGCCAACAGCATCAGGAAGACAGCCCCGATCAGCGAGATCGGAATGGCGACGACCGGAATCAAAACAGAACGGAATGATCCCAGGAATAGGAAGATGACGACGATGACGATCAGGAGCGTCTCAACGAGCGTGTGCAACACTTCGTTGATTGCGTCCTGGATGTATTCGGTCGAGTCGTAGGGAATGCCCAGCTTCATCCCTGCGGGCAACTGCTGCTCAATGGCAGGCAGTTCCTTGCGGACGTTCTTGATAACGTCAAGAGCGTTGGCAGTGGGCAGGACCCAGATGCCCATGAAAGTAGCGGTCTGGCCATTGAAGCGAACATCCTGATCATAATTCTCCGCGCCAAGCTGCACGTCGGCGATTTCGCCGAGTCGAACGACAACACCGTTGTCCTGCTTTACGACCATCTGGCGGAACTCGTCGGGCGTGCGCAGGTCAGTATTGGCGACCAGATTCACCGAGACCATGGAACCTTTGGTGTTTCCGAGCGCAGAGAGGTAGTTGTTTTTCGAGAGTGCATCGCGAACATCCGACGGAGAGACACCGCGCGCAGCCATTTGCTCGGGCTTGAGCCAGATGCGCATTGCGAAGGTGCGATCGCCGAGGATGTCGGCACGCTGCACGCCGCTAATCGCGCTCAGTTTGGGTTGCACGACGCGAGTCAGGTAGTCCGTGATCTGGTTTTGATCGAGTTCGGCTGAGGAGAATCCCAGGTACATTGCAGCAAACTGGGTGTCGGCGGTCTGGAGATCGATGACCGGGATCTGAGCGTCGGGAGGGAGGTCGTTACGGACCTGCGCAATTTTCGCCTGGATTTGGGTCAGCGCGGCGGTCGTGTCGTAGTTGATCTTGAGGTGAACCTGGATCGTGCTGAGACCCTGGGCACTGGTTGACTCCATGTAGTCGATGCCGTCGGCGCTGGCGATGACGCGCTCGATCGGGGTGGTGATGAATCCGCGAACGAGGTCGGCGTTGGCACCGACATAAACGGTCGTTACCTGAATCACCGCGATGTCGCTCCGCGGATACTGACGTACGCTGAGCGAGCGGATCGACTGCAGTCCCGCGATCAGGATGACGAGGTTGACCACCATCGCCAACACTGGTCGCTTAACAAATAAATCGGTGAACTTCATACGCGCTCCTTCAACCGTTCGCCGGGTCTAGCTCTCTTCTGGATGTGGATTTGCGCTGTTTCCAGGTTTAATTGAATTATTCACCTGAATGGGAGCGCCGTTACGGAGACGGAACGCACCCGCACTTACGATTTCATCTCCGGGATTGATACCGGAAACGATGGCCACCTGATCTCCGCGCGATCCTTCAATCTTGACCACCTGCTGGCGCACGCCGCGATATGTATTCCCCTTGGGATCTTTCATATCCGTCACTACGAAGACAGAGTCACCATACGGAGCGTAACTGATGGCGGAGGCGGGCAGTGGAATAACATCGTGTGGTTTGCCGAGAGGGAGTTCAACCTGGACGAACATTCCGGGGCGTAGCCTGTTATCTTTATTCGTCACGACAGCCTGGATTTGGATGTTACGAGTCTGCTCGTTGATGACAGAGTCAATGGCGATGATGCGGCCGGTGAATCCCATTCCCGGCAGCTCACTATTGGTGACGCGCAGAACGTGGCCGGGGATTACCTTGGAGGTCTCCTGCTGGGGAACGCCGAAGTTTACATAAATCGGACTGAGCGACTGGAGCGAAACGATGGCTTGGCCGGCGGCGAGGTACTGCCCTAAGCTGACCTGACGGATTCCAAGAACTCCAGTGAAGGGAGCGCGGATGGTCTTGCGAGCAATGGCAGCGCGAATGTCGCCCACTTGGGCTTCAGTGGCCTTCTGTTGAGCGCTGGCATTGTCGTACTCGGAACGGGAGATCACGCCTGCTTTCACGAGTTGCTGGGCGCGATCGTAGTTGACCTTAGCGAGATCCCGTTGGGCCTCGAGACTGGCGAGCTGCGCTCGTTCCTGACGAGTATCGAGTTCGACCAGAATGTCACCCTGATGCACCCACTGGCCGGACTCAAAGTGGATCTTGTCGATCGTCCCAGGGAGGTCGGCTCCCACCGTGACGCCCTGAATCGCGGCTGCAGTTCCTATTACCGACAGGGTCGAGGGCCAAGTCTCCTTCTTGGCGATGACAGTGGTCACCGCGGTCGGAGGCGGCTGGAAGCTTGCGCCCATAGCTATGGCGGCCTCGACCTGGCGGTATTTTGCGAATCCAAGTCCGCCCAAAAGGGCAAGAACTACGACCAACATCAAAATCATTCTTTTCGCCATAACGGTCTCCAAGCAGAAACAACTACAGTAAATCGCTGTCTGGGCAACGGGTCAGGGTACAAAGAGCAGCTGTTCCCGGAATAGATTTCAGCAACTGCGGAAAGGATTCTAAAGTTGCAAGGCAGCGCCCCACGCTGAGGTCAAAACATAATATAAGGAGGCCAGCAGACGTGGCAAACGTCATCCTCAAACGAGGAAAACTGCTACGGGCAGACGAAAGTTACGGTGCGGACGCGCATCGAAAGGGGGTCTGCCAGAGAAATTCTTCTCTGGAAATGTCCTTGTTCAGCCTTTGCCGAAATAGCTCATGAACCAAACCGCGAAGCTTTATAGGGATTGTTGGACCAAGCTGACCGCCGCAGCGGGATCGGCGACTTCCACGACCAACTCATTGAACCGTTCGTCATGCAGGTCGATTACGATGGTGTTCTCGGGGTGGTGGACGTCCCAGAAGACTCGCTTGCCGTCCTGATAAAAGGTCCCTGCGGTGATCACGCCCGGTAAATTCGTTCCAGGCATTCGCATTCCGTGGAACCATCCGCGCGCAATTTCCGGATCCGACCGAATACCGACGATGTGCTTGACAGGAATCTCAAGGCTGCTCGTAAAGGCCCAGAGTTTGTCCGCGCCTCGTACGTGCAAGGTGAGTTTGCCGTCTGCTATCGATAGATCAACCAAAGGACGCTCCTGACCCATAGTTTAGCGTCGAAACGACCGCTGCAGACGAACTTCCGATAAAATATTAGGTCTTCCATGCAGTGCGGGCTGTGTGTCCCATTTGCATCAGCTCGGGCAGTACACGTTGATGTTACTTCCTCATAGGTAAGGAGTCATAGATGGCAACGAAGCGAATAGGCATACTCACCGGGGGCGGCGATGTCCCCGGATTGAACTCTGTGATCAAGTCTGTGGTGTATCGAGCGGCGGAAATCGGATGTGAGGTGACCGGTATCCGGCGGGGCTGGGAAGGATTGACCCATGTCGATCTGAAAGATGCGGCGAGCAAGGGCCGGTACATCCTGCCGCTGAACCGCGACAATACTCGGAACATCGACCGCACCGGGGGAACCTTTCTGCACACTTCCCGCACAAATCCCTCGAAAATGAAGAAGGTGCCTCCAGCCCTGCAAGGCCAGAAGTTCGAAGCCAAAGAGTCGACGAAGAAAGGCGTCACCAGCACGCTATACGACGTGACCCCTGGGGTGCTCAAGAACATCGAAACGCTCGGCCTTGATTACCTGATCGCGATTGGCGGCGACGATACCCTGAGCTATGCCTCGGAGCTCGACCGCCAAGGGATGAAGGTGCTTGCGGTACCGAAGACCATGGATAACGACGTCCGGAACACGGAGTATTGCATCGGCTTCTCGACTGCGATTACTCGGGCGATGGATGCCATCGATCGGCAGCGGACAACGGTGGGATCGCACGAGCGCATAGGCATCTTCCGAGTGTTTGGCCGCGATGCCGGCTACACTTCACTTTATACAGCCTATGTGACCGCGATCCGTTGCTGCATACCCGAATACAAAGTCGATCTCAAGCAC
Source organism: Candidatus Acidiferrales bacterium (assembly GCA_035507635.1). Lineage (GTDB taxonomy): Bacteria > Acidobacteriota > Terriglobia > Terriglobales > Acidobacteriaceae > Sulfotelmatobacter. The sequence goes on along the minus strand of DATJOA010000153.1, from coordinate 43,591 downwards.
CTGATCGAGTTGCTCATCAATGACAAGCGCAACAATCCGAGCAATTATTCTCTGGTAATTCTGTCAGAGGGCGCCGAGTGGCAGGGCTATACGGTGAAGGAATACGGCGACGCCGATGCATTTGGACATCGCAAGAAGATGAGCGTCGCAGAAGACCTGAGTGATGAGATCAAGCGGACGACGGGCGAAGAAACCGTCGTCAGCGATCTGACCTACGACTTGCGATCCGGCAGCCCTGACTTCGTCGATCGAATGGTGGGCTTCACTTTCGCGGGCATGGCGATGGATGCGCTGGAAGAAGGGAAGTCAGGATTGATGGCTGCGATCAATGAAGGCCGTTACACAATGGTGGCGATTCCGGATCCGAAGCTGGGTCCACGGAAGGTGGATATTCCATCGATGTACAACACCGAGCGTTATCGGCCAAAGTATGACCATAAGCTCGGGTTGCCGATCTTCTTGACGAGGCCGTAGTTGGGGATCTGCCTCGAACTATGGCCTGAAATAGACGCTTCTCCACTCCGCGATGCCTTCTGCTTTGTGGAAGGCATCGCTCTTGTCGAGAAGACAATAAGTTCGAGACGACAGCGATATCACTGCTGTAGTGTGGTCTCGGACTTTGGTGGATTGGATTCCAATTGCGAGGGAGTGGACAGCTGAGAGCGATCCCAGCCACCGCCAAGGGCTTCAATCAGGAGAACCGCGGAATCCATTTCCTGAATCTGGAGCGTTGCGAGCGTTTGCTGATCCGAAAGCAGCGTCGTCTGCGCGGTTACGACGTTGACATACGGATCGATGCCCGTCTGGTACCGCACCATTTCCAGTTTCAAAAATTCGTCGGCGTGGTTCACTGCGGCCTGTTGCCGTTCAATCTGCTGCGAGTAAATCCTTACCCCTGCCAGATAGTCTTCCACTTGTTCGAAAGCGGTTAATACGGTCTGTCGATAGAGGGCGAGGTCGGCATTGTAAAGGGCAGTATATTGATTCAACTCGGCGCGATATAAGCCTCCATTGAAAATCGTCTGAGAGATCGAAGGACCGATCGACCAGAAGCGACTCGGCCACGAGAACCATTTCGCGAATGTGGAGCTTTCAAATCCACCCGTCGCGGAAAGTGTGAGGCTGGGGAAAAACGCGCCGTAGCCGATGCCGATCGTGGCGTTGGCCTCGGCCAATGTGCGCTCAGCGGCGGCGATATCGGGCCGTCGTTCCAATAATTCTGACGGCACGCCAATCGGGATGGGCGGAGGGGTAGCGAACTCCGGACGAGGCGGAAGCGAAAAATCCGTGGCGACTTTGCCGATCAACATCGCGATGGCGTGTTCGTACTGGGCCCGCGCGACCTTCACGTTGATATCTGCCGACTGCGCCGCGTCAAGCGTCGCTTGGGCTTCGACGACGGAGATGTAGTCATCGACACCGGTCTCATAGGCGGCCTTGGTGACCTCCAGTGCTTTTTGATCCGCGGTTACAGTTTCGTCGAGAATTTGCTGTAACGCGTCCTGGCCGCGGATTTCGAAATAGTATTCGGCGAGGCTGGCCTGCTCGGTCAGGCGCTCGTTTTCAAGATCGGCCGCGCTGACCTGTGCGGCATATTGGGCCTCTCGCACCTGGTTGCGGATCTTGCCCCAGAGGTCGGGGACCCAGGACACGTTGACGGGAAAAGACCACGAAGTAGATTGCTGTCCTGAGTTCGTAGCCTGACCAGACGGACTGGAACCGGTCGCTCCCGAACTGGGCACATAGCTGTTGGAAAGATTCCCGGATGCGTGCGAACGCTGGAACGACGGGCTGGTCGTGACTGTGGGCCAGTACTGTGCGTGAGCCTCACGAATGACAGCGCGGGCTTCCATCAGATTCTCGAAATATTCTTTGATGTTCTGGTTGTTGATGTTGAGTTGTTCTTCCAGACCGTTCAGCTCAGGGTCCTGAAAGATCTCCCACCACTTGCCGCGAAGCATTGATTCCTGCGGACTGGCGACCTTCCATCCCGGCGCATTCTGGAAATTTACGGTCGACTCCTTGTAGTTGCGGGCTACGGGAGTGGGACTCGTTGGCGCATGGTATTTGGGTCCGAGAAGACATCCAGAAAATACGCAGAGTATGCCCGCAATACAGAGAGCTTGCGCGCAGCGGACAACGGTCTCGGATTTCGCTGCTCTTTTCATATCTGCTCCGGTGCTGGTCGCACCGCACGAGAGCCCGTCTGGCCCTTAAACCACAGCCTCAGACGATCGAGTTCGAGGTAGACGACGGGAGTCGTGTATAGAGTGATCAACTGACTCAGTAACAGCCCCCCGACGATCGTGATGCCGAGTGGGCGTCGAAGCTCGGAACCCATTCCCGTGCCGAACGCCAGGGGCAAGGCGCCAAAGAGGGCCGCCATGGTTGTCATCAGGATCGGGCGAAAACGCAACATACAGGCTTCAAAAATCGAGTCTCGCGTGTTCTTTCCTTCCAGGCGCTCGGCCATGAGCGCGAAGTCGATCATCATGATGGCGTTCTTTTTCACGATGCCGATCAGAAGTACGATTCCAATAATCGAGATTACGTTGAGGTCCATATGAAAGATCATCAGGGCGAGCATGGCGCCGACACTGGCGGAGGGAAGGGTCGAGATAATCGTGAGCGGGTGGACGAAACTCTCGTACAGAATTCCGAGCACGATGTAAACCGCCAGGAGCGCGGTGATCACAAGAACCGGCTCGGAAGAAAGCGATTGCTGGTAGGCCTGCAATGTTCCGGCGAAAAATCCGTGAATGGTGGAAGGCGTGCCCAGACGCTCTTCTAACTGGTGGATCTCCTGAGTCGCCTGGCTCAAAGAAACGCCTGGAGCCAGGTTGAAGGAAACGGTGACGGAAGGGAACAGGCCGGTATGATTCACCTGCAGTGCAGTTGTGCCCGTTTGAGGTGTTGCCAGAGCCAACAGGGGTGTCATCTGTGCAGCGTTACTGGCAGTGCTGGCGCTCTTCACGTAGAGATATTTCAAATCTTCGGGAGACTGCCAGTATTCCGGAGCGACCTCAAGCACGACGTAATACTGATTCATCGGCATGTAGATCACGGACACTTCGGACTGTCCGAAGGCCGAGTAGAGCGAGCGATCGAGTGAACTTGCGGTCTGGCCCAGGCGAGCTGCGTCGAGCCGGTCGAATGTCATCAATTCCTGGAGCCCGCCATTCTGTTGATCGCTGTTTACATCCTGGAGGCCCGGAAGGGTTTTCATGTTCTTGAGAAGGATTGGCCCCCAGTGCGAAAGATCAGAGATGTTTTCGGACTGAATGGTGAATTGATACAGCGCATTGCTGGAGCGGCCGCCGATACGCAGATCCTGAACGGGCTGCAGAAATGCGGAGGCGACAGGCAGCCGATTCAGCTTCGGACGCAAGCGGTTGATGATTGCAGCTGCTCCAATTTTTCTTTGGTTCAGCGGTTTCAGTGCAACGAATATGAATCCGCCGTTACTGGCGCCGTTGCCGCCCGTGTAGGCGTTGACGTTTTGGACAGCGGGATCTGCCTTGATGACTTTCACAAGCTGCAAGATCGAATAATTCATGAAAGGAAACGACGCGTCCTGCGGGCCCTGTACGCCGCCGACGAGCACGCCGGTATCCTGTTGCGGGAAAAATCCCTTGGGCAGGCGGATGATGAGGACAAAATTCAGCGCAATTGTGACGAGCAGAATCGCGATTGTAAATGCAGGATTTTCAAGCACCCACTCCAGCGATTTTCGGTAGACCGAAAGCATGCCATTGAAGAAGTTTTCGCTCCAGCGGTAGAGTCGCCCGTGTTCGCGCTCCTCCTCAGCCTTGAGTAAGTGCGCGCACATGGTGGGCGTGGTTGTGAGCGAAATGACCATTGATACAAGAATTGCCGCAGCGAGAGTTACGGCAAATTCGCGAAAGAGCCGGCCCACGATGCCGGCCATTAGCAAGATCGGGATAAATACAGCGACCAGAGAGATGCTGATGGAGAAGACCGTGAAACCGATCTCACGTGCTCCCCGCAGAGCTGCTTCCATCGGCCTCATGCCCTGCTCGAGGAATCGCGAGATGTTTTCCATCACGACGATCGCATCGTCGATGACGAAGCCGGTCGAAATGGTGAGCGCCATGAGCGAAAGATTGTCGACGCTGTATCCAAGCAGATACATGATAGCGAAGGTGCCGATCAGAGAAACGGGAACGGCAACGCTGGGAACCATCGTTGCCCGCGGGCTACGAAGAAAAAAGAAGACTACAAGAACGACGAGAATGACGGCAATCAGCAGAGTGCGTTCGACGTCATTGATAGAGGCGCGAATTGTTGTCGTGCGGTCCAGGACGGTCGTCAGTTCGATGCCGCGGGGCAGAATCGCCTGAATAAAAGGGAGCTGCGCGCTAATCCGCTCGACCGTTTGAATAATGTTCGCGCCCGGCTGGCGAAAAATAATGACGGTGACCGAAGGAACCCCATTGAAGTATCCCGCCGTCCGCAAGTTCTGAGTAGAGTTGATGACGTCGGCAACGTCCGAGAGGCGAATGGCCGTCCCGTGCTGATAGCCGATGATGAGCGGACGGTACTGCTCTGCGTCGGTGATTTGATCGTTGGTGATGATGTCCGCGCTCACGCTTCCGTTTGCCAGATGACCGCGAGGCATGTCCACGTTTTGCGAGCTAAGAGCGGACTGGACGTCCGTCAAGGTAAGGCCGCGGCTTTGCAGCTTCGTCGGATTCACTTCGACGCGGACGGAGGGCAGTGATCCTCCTCCAACAAACACCTCTCCTACGCCGTCGATCTGTGAGAGTTTCTGCTCAATAATCGTCGAAGCTTCGTCGTAAAGCTTCGGCGTCGGGTATTTGTTCGAAGTTAGGCTCAGTACCATGATCGGCGAATCGGCGGGATTCACCTTTCGATAGGTCGGATTTCCGGGCAGATTGGCAGGAAGGTAGCTGCGGGCCGCGTTGATCGCTGCTTGCACATCGCGCGCGGCGCCGTCGATATTCCGCGATAGATCGAACTGAAGCGTGATCGATGTGCTGCCGAGCGCGCTCGAGGAAGTCATCTCCGTTACCCCCGCGATGTGGCCAAGCTGACGCTCGAGAGGAGTCGCTACCGAAGATGCCATGATTTCCGCGCTCGCTCCTGGAAGACTGGCTGAGACGGAAATGGTGGGGAAGTCAACCTGAGGGAGAGGCGATACAGGCAACGCCACGTAGGCAATCGCTCCGGCAATCGCAAGTGCAACCGTTAGCAAGGTTGTGGCTACCGGGCGGCAGATGAATGGCTCGGAGATGTTCATGCATTCTCCGGACGGGGCGCGGGACCCGCATCTCCCGCTCTCGAGTCGGGCGGATGCCCGCTGAAACGCTGCGCGACTCTGTCGAAGAACACATAGATGACAGGTGTGGTGTAGAGGGTCAGGATCTGGCTGACCAGCAGGCCGCCAATCATGGCGATCCCAAGCGGACGGCGCAATTCAGAACCGTATCCGGTACCTAAAGCGAGAGGGATTCCTCCTAACAATGCGGCCATAGTCGTCATCATGATGGGCCGGAAGCGCAGCAGGCTCGCTTCGTAGATGGCGTCGGTGGAGTTCCGCCCACGCTCACGTTCGGCCTCGAGCGCGAAATCGACGATCATGATTCCATTCTTCTTTACGATGCCGATCAGAAGAATGATGCCGATGATGGCGACCACGGTCAGGTTCTGCCGAAAGAGAATCAGGGCCAGCAGCGCTCCGACACCGGCGGAAGGCAAGGTTGAGAGAATCGTCACTGGATGGACGAAGCTTTCATACAATACGCCGAGGACAATGTAGACCGTCACAAGCGCGGCGAGGATGAGAAGCGGCTCGTTGGAAAGGGAGTTTTCGAATGAGGCCGCTGTTCCCTGGAAACTGGCCTGCAGGCTGGGAGGAAATCCGATCTTACCCGCGACCCGGTTGATATCGTTGATTGCGCTACCGAGCGCTGCATTGGGGGACAGATTGAAAGAGACGGTCACAGCCGGGAACTGCCCCTGATGCGTGATCGACAAAGCTTCGGTTGTGTTCGAAATGCGCGCGAAGGCGCTCAAAGGAACTGCGCTGGCACCCGCTGCGGAAACGACCGTGTTCGGAGTAGTTCCCGCAAACGTGCCGCCATTTAGTGAGGAAGTTGTCGTTGCGGTCGGGGCCAGAACTGTCGGATTGGCCTGGAGAACTGCGGCTGACGGCGTGTAAAGCACAGAGGTTGTCAGGGCGTTCGAGCCAGCCGCGCTGGATCCGGAAGAGGAGAACGAGGTGAAAGCCGAGGCTCCCGTGGCTCCGGAAGAAGCATTCGACTGAATATATAAATCACCGAGCTTCTGCGGATTCAGCTGCCACTGCCGCTGCGCTTCCAGAATCACGTGATATTGATTCAGCTGCGTGTAGAGGGTATTAATTTGTCTCTGCCCGTAGGCGTCATAGAGGGTGTTGTCGATGGTTGTGGGAGCAATTCCCAGCCGCGATGCGGTCACGCGGTCGATGTTCACCGCGACCGCCTCTCCCCCGGTTTGCTGATCGGTCGCGATATCTTCGATGCTCGATAGTTTGCCGATCTGAGAAAGGAATTTCGAGGTCCACAGATTGAGTTCATTTACGTCAGGATCTTCTAGTGTGTACTGGTAGAGAGTTCGAGTGACTCGGTCGTCGACGGTGATGTCCTGCACAGGCTGCATGTAGAGGTGAATGCCCCGGATGTTCGCCAGGTTCTTGGAGAGCCTGCGAATAACGTCAGAAGCGCTCAGGCTGCGCTGTTCGATGGGCTTGAGATTGATTTGAATGCGGCCGCTGTTCAAGGTCGTGTTCACTCCGTCAGCGCCAATAAACGAGGATAGGCTCTCTACGGCCGGATCCTGCAGAATGATGGACACGAGTTGTTGCTGCTTCTGCGTCATGGCATCGAAGGAAATAGCCTGCGGAGCCTGCGAAATGCCCTGAATCACTCCTGTGTCTTGTACGGGAAAGAAGCCTTTGGGAATGACGATGTAAAGCAGGACGGTCACTACCAGCGTGGCGACTGCAACGAGCAGCGTGGCAGTCTGATGGCGGAGAATGACTCGCAATGTGCGTCCGTAGAAGGCGATCATCCGATCGAAGATGCGCTCTGAGGCTTGAAACCATCGGCTCTGCTGGGATTCCGGATTGTGGCGTAGGATGCGGGAACACATCATCGGCGTCAGGGTGAGTGAAACTACAGCCGAGATGATGATCGTGACCGCCAGAGTCACGGCAAATTCACGGAACAACCGCCCTACTACATCACTCATGAAGAGCAGGGGAATGAGCACCGCGATCAAGGAAACGGTCAGCGATAGAATGGTGAATCCGATCTGGCCGGCGCCTTTAAGGGCAGCTTCCATGGGAGATTCACCTTCTTCGAGAAAGCGCGCGATGTTTTCGATCATGACGATGGCATCGTCGACGACAAAACCGGTCGAAATCGTCAAGGCCATCAACGAGAGGTTGTCGAGGCTGTAGCCCAGCATGTACATGGCGCCGAACGTGCCGACCAGCGACAGCGGCACGGCGACGCTGGGGATTACAGTTGCCCGGAAACTGCGGAGGAAGAGAAAAATCACTAGAACGACGAGTCCGATGGTGATCATCAGTTCCATCTCAACATCGTGGACCGACGCGTGAATACTGGCGGTGAGATCGGTCAGTTCGGTGATCGATATGGAAGCGGGAAGATCAGCTTCGAGCTCGGGCAGAATTGTCTTTATGCTGTTGACTACACTAATCGTGTTCGCGCCGGGCTGGCGCTGAATATTCAAGATTACGGCGGGAGTCTTGTTCATCCATGCGGCGAGTTGCGCGTTTTCGACGCCATTCACTACGCTGGCTACGTCCTTTAATAAGATTGGCGCGCCGTTCCGGTAAGCGACTACGACGTTGTTGTATCCCTGCGCTTCAGTGATCTGATCGTTGGAATCGATTTGGTAGTTCTGGCGTGGGCCATCGAAATTGCCTTTGGCCGCGTTTACGCTGGTTTCAGTTAATGCGGTGCGAACATCCTCAAGATTGATGCCGTAGGACGAAAGCTTTGTGGGATTCACCTGAATCCGGACGGCGGGTTTTTGGCCGCCGCTGATGCTGACCAGGCCGACGCCATTCATCTGCGAAAGCTTGGGAGCGAGTCTCGTATCGACAAGGTCTTCCACCTGCGACAAAGGCATGGTATTGGACGTGATGCCGAGGGTGAGAATCGGCGCGTCCGCGGGATTGATCTTGTTGTAAATCGGTGGAGTCGGCAGGTTTGCCGGTAGATAACTTTGGGCGGCATTAATTGCTGCCTGAACCTCTTCCTCCCCGACGTCGATGTTGAGCGACAGATTGAACTGCAGCACAATCACAGAGATCGTGCCTGCGCTGGTGGATGTCATCTGGCTCAAGCCCTGCATCTCGCCGAACTGTCGCTCGAGCGGAGCGGTGACGGTTGTTGCCATCACATCAGGGCTGGCTCCAGGATAAAAAGTCATTACTTGAATCGTGGGATAGTCGACCTGGGGCAATGCGGAAATGGGCAGTTGAGTGAAAGCTACGATGCCGACGAGCAGGATGGCAGTCATCAGAAGAATGGTGGCCACCGGCCGCAAAATAAAGGGGCGCGACGGGCTCACGGTGCCGTCCCTTCAGTCGACGTGGTTGGCAGCGGTGTTTTCGAAATGACGACGGCTGAACCGTTCTGTAGTTTTTCGAAGCTGCTGTCGGCAACCACCTCGCCCGCGTTGACGCCCTCGACGGCGGTCTGTCCTTCATTCGAAACTCCGGTCTTGACGTCACGCATGGCCGCCTTGGAGTTTTGAATCACATAGACGAAGGCCTCGGTCCCGTTGTGTTGAATTGTGGAGGACGGAAGCAGAGTCTGATCGTAAAGAGTGTTGACCAGTAAACGAGTATTTACAAATTCATTTGGATAGAGAGCGCCCGACTGATTATTAAATGAGGCGCGCAATTTCAGAGTTCCCGTCGTGGTATCGATCTGGTTGTCATAAGAGGTCACTTTGCCGGTTGCAATCTTCTTCTGGCTGGTGCGATCCCATGCTTCGAGCGGCAGATTCAAACCACGATTCGGCTGTGACATGACTTGTGCGAGGTCATCTTCGGAGATTGTTGCGACAACCGTAATTGGCTCGGTTTGGGTCACCACGACCAGGCTGGTCGTAGCGTTCGCAGTGACAAGATTGCCGGGATCCACCAAGCGGAGCCCGACGCGCCCGCTAATGGGGGACGTTATACGGCAGTACGCGACCTGCAACTGGTAGTAACGCAGGTTCCCTTGATCGTTTTTTACCGATCCCTCGTCTTGCTTTACGATTTTTTGCTGATCTTCGTACGTCTGGCGTGGAATCGCATTTCGAGACCAAGCTTCTTTGTAACGCTCGAGGTCCATTTGCGCCTGTGCTAACAGATTCTGATCTCGCTCGAGCGCACCTTCAGCCTCAGTAACCTGAGCTTCGTAGGGTCGAGCGTCGAGTTGGATGAGCAGGTCACCCTTGTGGACGAACTGCCCTTCCCTGTAGTCCACTGCGGTGATGACGCCGGTTGCCTGGGCGGTGATGGAGTCGGTGTAGAGCGCAGTTACAGTTCCGATCGCATTGAGGTAAACACCGATGTCTCCTTTCTGGGCCGTCGCCGTTGTGATGGTTACTGGGCCCCCGAGACCTCGGCGAGTCGCCGCCGACTGGCTTTGCGTTGGCTGCTTTCGAGGACAGGCCCAATAAAAGATGAGGGCGATCACGATAGCGATGACGGCCCAGATCCAATATTTTCTTCTGCGAGTCGGAGTGGCCGGTTCCGCCTCTGCCGTTAGCTGATGATCTGGGGGAATGTAGTGGCCAGATTCGTTCGGATCAGGCATATTTTTCGGGCTCGTTCTATTCCCTAAGATTCACAAAAGGTTACATTGGGCGACTTCTACGAATGGACCGGTATGATGCGGAAAAAGGCTCGGCGGGATGGTTCCGTTTTTCGGAGCAGTCAGCGAAGGCGATTTTGACTTCTCCGCTGCTGAGCATCACTGGCGCGGACACCGGGTCGCGGGATTCTTTCGCCTCTGCGCCAGGCGGTTCGTCAAGTAATGTAATCGCATTGCTCGGGTTGGGTAGTATGAATTCACCCCGCCATCTAGCAGTGCATCAGCGAACGCGGATCTAACGCCATACCTCGCTACTCGGTCCCGATAGGGCTCGGTCCAGGAAGGTTGCGGCGCTAATCAGCGCGAGGTGAGTCAAGGCTTGGGGAAAGTTCCCGAGATGCTGTCCGTTTTCGGCCAGTTCCTCGGAATAGAGGCCGAGGTGATTGGCATAGCTCAATAGCTTTTCAAATAGCAATTGTGCCTTTTCCAATTCTCCGGCGCGAGCCAGGCACTCTACGTACCAGAAGGAGCAGGCGGTGAAGTGGCCTTCGCCACCGGGAAGACCGTCGACATGCGTACGCTCAACCTCATATCGGCGCACAAGCGTATCTTCTACCAATCTTTTCTCAATTGCTCGGAGGGTCGAAACCCACATAGGATCCACCGGGCTTATGAAACGCATCATTGGCATTAGGAGAGTGGATGCGTCCAATTCTTCAGCCCCTTTCGACTGTACAAACGATTGCAGCTTCTCACTCCAGAAATTGGCAAAAATGTCATTTCGAATTTCATCGCGAATGTGCTGCCAGGACTCCAGCGGACCCGACAGAGAGCGTTTTTGAGCCAGCCTTAATGCGCGGTCGAAGGCTACCCAACACATGAGCCGGGAGTGCAAAAATTCTTTTGGTCCGCCCCGAACCTCCCAGATCCCTTCGTCCGGCCGCTGCCAATTCTTGCCTAGCCAATCCAGGATGCGCTGAACATCCCGCCAGCCGCCATGGGAAATGGATTTGCCATATTTGTTTGCGAGATAGATGGAATCCATCATCTCGCCATAGATGTCGAGCTGAAGCTGCTGATACGCTGCATTGCCAATACGGACTGGACGAGAGTTTTCGTATCCGGTGAGGTAATCGAGAGCGTGCTCATCGAGTTCTTTTCTCCCGTCGATTCCGTAGACGACCTGCAACGGTCCGCGTTGGGCATCATCGCTCAAACGTCCCTTTAGCCAATTGATAAAAGCCTCGGCTTCATCGACAATGCCCAGCCGAATAAGGGCGTAAAGAGTGAAGCTGGCATCGCGCAGCCAGGTGTAGCGATAGTCCCAATTGCGAACCCCGCCAATTCTTTCCGGCAGAGCGAATGTTGGCGCGGCAATCAAGGATCCGTGCTCGCGGCTGATAAGCAACTTCAACATTAAAGCGGAGCGAAGGACCATTTCGCGCCAGCGTCCCTTGTATTTGGCCTGAGCGATCCACTTCCTCCAGAAGCGCGTTGTCTTCCGGAAACGCCGGCCCACGAACTTCAGTTCGGGCGGTTGTCCTTCAGGACGGACACCACCGAAGACGAATGTTGCTGTCGCGCCGGATTGCAGGGTGAAGTCAGATATTGCATCTTCCCCATGCCGCTGCAGTGATGCGCTGGAGTACAGGGCCATAGGCAGACACTTCGTATCAAGCGGGAGGAATTTCGCGCACTTGTCCGAGATCTCCATCCGGTGCCCTGCATCCGCGTAATTGAACCTTGGCCGGCAGCCCATTCTGAAATGTACGTTGCCCCGGATGACCGTGACTGTCCGAACAATTTCGTTTGGCTGCTGGGCGTCCTGTTCGATCGGCATAAAGTCGGTCAGCTCGGCGACGCCTTCTTCGGCCAGGAATCGTGTCAACAGAATGTTCGTCTCCGGCAAATAGAGCTGGCGGACACGCACCTTCGCGAGCTGTGGTTCGATCTGAAAACATCCGCCGCGGTTTTGATCGAGCAGCGCAGCAAATACCGTGGGCGAGTCGAATTCCGGATAGCAGAGGAAATCGATCGAGCCGTTCATCCCGACCAGCGCGATCGATTCCATGTTGCCGATAACGCCGTAGTTCTCGATGGGCTGGAAAGTCATATGTGCAGATACCATCCAAGCGTCGTGTTCTGGAATCGAGTACTCGCGCCAAGCGCAAGCCCGCCGACGGAAGCTCCAGGCATTTCGGTTCGGTCTAGGGCTCCTATGTTGTCCCCTTATATTTGCGATAGAGTCGAATCAGATTGTCAGTTGAGCTGTCATGCTCGAGCTTCGGTTCTTTCGGGCTCTCGAGTTCGGGGATGATGCGTTGGGCAAGTACCTTGCCCAATTCGACGCCCCATTGATCGAAGGAATCAATATTCCAAATCGCTCCCTGGGTGAAAACGGAGTGTTCGTAAAGAGCGACGAGTTTCCCCAGCGTCGCGGGTGTGAGCTGCTGCGCAAAAATGACGCTCGACGGGCGATTCCCCTCGAAAACTCGGTGGGGGACGAGCCAATCCGGGGTGCCCTCCGCTTTGACCTGCTCGGGCGTTTTTCCGAAAGCGAGCGCCTCGGCTTGTGCCAGCACGTTAGCGACGAGAAGATCGTGGTGGTGACCAAGCGAATTCAGCGGGCGTCCGAATGCAATGAAGTCGCACGGAATCAGCCGCGTTCCCTGATGGATCAGTTGGTAGAAAGAATGCTGGCCATTGGTTCCAGGTTCTCCCCAGTAAATCGGCCCTGTTTCACAATCGACAGTTTGCCCCTCCAGTGTGACATGCTTGCCATTGCTCTCCATGGTTAACTGTTGCAGATATGCGGGAAACCGCTTCAGATATTGGCTATACGGCAGGACTGCGACGGTTTCCGCGCCGAGAAAATCGTTGTTCCAGATGGCGAGAAGCCCCATGAGGACCGGCAGATTGCGCTCGAAGGGCGTAGTGCGGAAGTGTTCGTCCATCTCGTGAAAGCCGTCTAATAGATCGCGGAAATTCTCAGGCCCGATTGCCAGCATTGTCGACAGTCCGATGGCCGAGTCCATGGAGTATCGCCCGCCGACCCAATCCCAGAATTCGAACATGTTGTGAGTATCGATGCCAAACTTCGATACTTCGGCCGCGTTGGTAGAGACGGCAACAAAGTGCTTAGCGATTGATTTTTCGTCACCACCAAAAGACTTGAGCGCCCAGTCACGAGCGGTTTGAGCATTAGTCATTGTTTCGAGTGTGGTAAAGGTCTTCGAAGAAACAATGAAAAGAGTCTCGGCCGGATCGAGATCTCGCACTGCTTCCGTGAAATCCGTGCCATCGACGTTGGAGATGAAGCGGAAGGTCATCGAGCGGTCGCTGTAGTACTTCAAGGCCTCGTATGCCATGACGGGGCCGAGGTCCGACCCGCCAATGCCGATATTAATAATGTTGCGAATGCGCTTGCCCGAGTGTCCCGTCCACGCTCCGCTTCGGACGCGATTCGAGAAATCGGCCATCTTGTCGAGTACGGCATGCACCTCAGGCACAACATTTGTGCCGTCGACAACGATGGATGATCCTCGCGGCATGCGCAACGCTATGTGAAGCACCGAGCGATTTTCGGTCGTGTTGATCCTGTCGCCGCGGAACATGGCTTCGGTCCGGGCATGCAGCCCGGACTGATCCGCCAGTTGAATAAGGAGCTTGATCGTCTGCTCGGTGATGCGGTTCTTCGAATAGTCGAGATAAATGCCAGCGGCTTCGATTGCCATGCGCTGGCCGCGCCCCGGGTCGGCTGCAAATAAATCTCGGAGATGTTGAGTGCGGACCTGCTTGCTGTGATTTTGGAGTTCTTCCCACGCAGGCCGTTGGGTGAGGGGGTGTTTGGCGGAGGTTTCCAGCACTGTGTTGGATGGCATCTCTGTTCTCCTCTACTGACGAGTACAACTGTGTAGGAAGCTTTCGGGGCGATTGCAGCCAGTAATAGTCCAAAAGCAATTACTGCGGACAGTTTCGAAATTATAGATGCGCCGAGGGCGGTGCGAGTTGATAAAAAGAATCTTGCCCCCGACTGGTCGGAAGGCTCAGCGGTTCTTCTTCTTGTTCTTCTTCATCGCGAGCTCTTCCAATAGATATTTCAACGAAGCGCATTCCCGAATAACAGCTTCGAGCTTCGGGATGGTTATCTTCAGTTCGCGTTCTTCCACAACACCGTCGGCGAGAGTTTCGCCGACGCTCTCAAGTGCTTCTCCAACCTCGCGGATGAGGCTGGAAACGGCGGCCAACTCTTGTTCTAGCGAAACGTCTGGTCTTGGTAGTTTGAAGGCGACACGCCCGGCTTGCCGCTCCAGAAGATCGAGTGCCTCGTAGTTATTGAGAAGAACACACATCTGCGGCAGCAAGTGCGCAGGCAGATGTCGTTCCCCGCGCAGCCAATACATAAGAGAACGATAGTTAGTTCCAAGTTGTTGAGCCAGGAGCCGGATGTCGTATTCGGCCTTGGCTTCTACTACTCGGCTGATGAGGGATGCGAGATCGTCGGCTGCCACAGTTCAGGTCTCTCCGAAGAAGTATCGTTCAAAAACTTCGTTCAATTTGAACGGCAAAGAGGCCCATTTTATCTGAATTGATCAGGTTCCGGCTTCTTCCTACAGTGGTGACTGGCATCACAGCCCGGCGAAGGTTCTGAACGGTAGTATTCGCTGACTCGCTGAGATTCAGCGGGAAAGCAGTGGATGCCCGACTTTGACAGATCAAAAAAAAGAGCCCCAGGGCCGCACAAATCGTGATCGTCTCCGTGGAATACATCAAGAGCAGACGACATGAGGAGGCCGAATGTCGAAGAAGTGGTACAACTACATCGTTTCGGTCGATGAATCAGAAAATCAACGCGGTCAGGCCAACTCCGGCGGCGAGACAACTTCCAAAACAGCCGCGCAGAGCATAGCGGAAATCGCTTCAACGATTGCCGCCGAGCCTCAATTCACGACGCCTGTTTCTGATCCGACATCGTTCGAAGAAATCTACAAAGCAGCGGAAATTCCGCCGGCGTCAAAAGGATACTCGATCCTGAAAGTCTCGCAGATGCTGGAAAGCGAGCACATCCGGAATCTGCCTTCCGATGTCCGCAAGTCGTCGATCCTGGTCGCGTTGGATGCGGCCGGTGTGGACATCAAAGATGTCATTCAGGATGCAATCCGCCGTGACCGTGCCCTGGATACATACGAGCGGGTGCAGCAGCGAGCGGTCGAAGAACTGGAAACGAAGAAGACCAAAGAGAACACTGACATTCAGGCGGAGATCGACAAGTACGTGACGGAACAGCGCGCCAAGATCCAGGCGAACAATGACGCCATTTCGCGTGAAAAAGAGCGCTTCACCGGATGGCGCCTCAAGAAACAGCAGCAAGAGAAGAAGATCGCCGAGGCCGTGGGATATTTCGTCACAGAAAATCCCATCACGACCGGCGAGGTAAGTGCGTCGTCTTCTCCAATCAAAGTAGCCCAGCGTTCGTAACCCAGGAGGATATTTATGTGGCAACGTCTGACCAGAATGATTCGGTCTTTTGTCGGGTTCTTCATTTCTGTCGCGGAAGATCCGGAACTCATCCTTCAACAGAACATTCGTGACATGAACGACCAGGTGCCACGGATGAATGAGAGCATCGCGATGGTCAAGGCAAATGTGACCTTGCTCGAGAAGGAGGAGGCCAAGTACAAAACGGACCTCGCAAACCTAACCGCTAAGGTGAAGGCGGCGATTCAAGCCAACCGCGACGACTTGGCGGGAGCGTTTGCCACTCAGTTGGAACAAGTCAAGAGTGCATTAGCCCGGACGCAAGGTCAACTTACAACCGCACGCGCAGCATTCGACAAAGCGATGAGTGTGAAACAGGCATTTATGCGCGAAAAGGAGCGCAAGACGCAAGAGGCACTCAACGCGATTGCCGATTATCGCCGTGCGCAGTGGCAGAAGAAGGTGGCCGACGCGATGGAGCAGTTTGATGTGGCAGGCATCAGCCAGACCCACGACGAGATGGTCCGCAAGATTGAAGAGATGACCGCGGTCAACGAAGCGCGGATGGATATGGCTATGAGCAATGTGGACCAGCAGAAAGTGAAGATTGAGGACGAAGCAGAGAAGATTCAAGCCAACGAACTGGTGAAGCAGTTCAAGATCGAAATGGGCCTGGCAACGCCCGACGCGGGTAGCGGCGCCGAAAAGACGATCGCAGCCAAAGAACCGCAGCGCACGCCAGCGTAAACCGAGAGCTGTGAACTCGGAGATTTAAAGCGAAGTGATCGCATTGCGGCGCGACGCGAGCAACGAATTGCGGCAACGCGCCCCAAGAGTTCAGCGGAAGGAGATGTCATGGCAGTCAAAATTGAAAGAGGCGGATGGGTCCTTATATTCCTGATTGGCGTAGCGATTATCGGCTACAGCGTGAATCATTATGGCGTAGTAGATCTCGGGAAGTTTGCGCCCGGCAGCAAGAGCGCAAATCGTGGAGAAGCAGTGGATGCTTCTAAGCCGCTCCTCATACCGGCTTCCTCGACCAGCAGCGATCCAGAGGTCCGGGTTCGCGTCAATGTGTGGGTTGGGTGCGTTGGGGGACTCGTAGCCAACGGCGGCCTCGATACAGAACCGGACTCAATCTTCGGCAAGAAGGGTCTGAAAGTCACTTTCAAAATCATCGACGACTGGACGGAAGGGGCAGCAGCCCTGGCGACGAACAATGTCGACGTTATGCTGACGACGGCCGACGTGTACGCCAAAGATTACGCCCAGTTCAAAGATAAAGGATTTGGCTCACACGCTTTCCTGATGGTGGATTGGTCGCGCGGCGCAGACGGTGTGATTGGGAAGCAGGGAATCAACAGTATTGAGGATCTCGCGGGCAAAACAGTTGCCTTTGCACCGTACACGCCTTCTCATTTTCTTCTCTACAACGGCTTGCGGACTTCAGGCCTAAGCACCGATCAGCGCAACGAGATATTCAACAAAGCGGTACACACCAAGGATGGGATTGAGCCCGCCACACTGTTCGCGCAGGAAAAGGTGGATGCTGCCGTAGCCTGGGATCCCGACATGACTGATGCGGTTTCCAAACGAGCGGGATCGAGGAAGATCTATGACACGAGGATTGCCAATCGTCTCATCGCGGACATTCTTGTCGTGAGTGACGATTTCTCAGCCAAGCATCCGCAAACCGTCTTGAAATTCGCTCAGGGCTGGCTGGAGGGCGTGGAATTTATCAAGTCGCAACCAGACCGGGCCTACAACCTGATCGGAACGGTAAAAGACTTTAATATTCCGGCGGACCTGGCAAAGACGATGCTCGGCGGTGTGAAATTGGCGGACTACGCAGACAACCGAGCCTTCATGGGCTCTGCTGGATCGACTTCGGACTACGACAATATTTTGAGCATGGCACAGGACATGTACCGCGACCTTCGAATCATCAAACATACCTACAATCCCGAGGACAGCCTGGACCGCCGATACATCGAGAAGCTCTCCGATAGCTTTTCGATGGCATCCACCGAAGCCCCGATCGAGTACAGAGAGCCTCCGAAGGGTGCGACGCCGATCGCTACGCAACATCGGTCGATCTACTTCGACCCTAATTCGTCTCACATGAGCATGGATTCGCGGGCAATCATAGACGAGCTTGCCGGCACGATGCGCGCGTACGAGAACACAGTCGTCGACATCGAAGGCAATACAGATTCCACGGGCTCGCGTGCTTACAACGTTCAGCTCTCACATGCCCGTGCCGACGAAGTGAAGAATTATCTCGTCGACAAATACGGATTTCCTGTTGCCCGTCTGCGCACCGCGGGCAACGGACCCGACAGACCGATTGATACCAATGCGACACCAGAAGGGCGCGAGAAGAATCGCCGGACCGATATCAAGGTTTATGCAAACCCCAGCTAATGCCAACTCTTATGAATGACTGGCTCAGCATACGGCAGGACGTTTCTCCAAGAGTCCGTTGGACGCTCGCTTTCATCAGTTGGGGATTTCTGATTTCATTGTGGATTGTCCTGACACATTGGGAGATCTTGCCGCCGTTTTCTCTTCCAAAGCCGCTCGGCGTCATACGCGCCTTTGGAAAACTCTGGACGGAATACGACTTGCTGGGAAACGTTTTTCAAAGTTGGTGGCGAATCGCTCAGGCATTTTTCTGGTGTGCGGTGATCGCAATACCTCTGGGAATTCTGATGGCGAGTTTCCGCTGGCTGTTCGAACTCGTGAATCCCATCGCGGCGCCCATGCGAGCTATGCCGCTTACGGCCTTTCTTCCAGCGTTCATCGCATTATTCGGGATGGACGAAACTATGAAAGTCGCGTTCCTGTGGTTCGGAATGTTCTTCTATCTGCTGGCAGTCGTCGTAGAAGAAGCCAACCGGGTGGACAACGCGCTGCTGGAAACCGCCTATACCCTCGGCGCCAAGCGGCGCCACGCATTGTGGCTGATCTTCCGGGCTTCTTTCCCGTCGATCTTCTCTTCGTTTCGCATCCTGTACGACATTGGATGGACCTACGTCATATTGGCGGAGATGGTCAACGCGCGGAAAGGCGTTGGATACATGGTCGAGGCCGCCCGAAAGGTGCTCGACTTCGAGCGCGTGTATGCGGGCATTATTGCGATCGGCATAGCGGCCTTTCTGTTCCGCTTCTTACTGACATTCCTGGAAGGCCGATTGTTTCCTTGGTGTAAGACTGGCTCGGCTCTCTCGGGCAGCGGTGTCGCCATCCCCAGCGCGACTGCACACTTGAAGGCGGCGAAACATGGAGCATAAGAAATCCAAAATTACGGTCCGCGGCGTCAGCCGCACGTTTCCAGGGATCGACGGCAAATCCGTGCAGGCGCTTCAGGACATCAATTTCGAAATCGAAGACGCTTATTCACCGGCGGGGCGGGATATCGGCGAGTTTCGTGTCTTTCTCGGACCGTCGGGCTGCGGAAAGTCAACCCTGCTCCGTCTCATTGCGGGTTTGGATCGCGCCGATTCAGGCGAGGTTTTGGTGAATGAACAACCCGTGTTGGGACCGGGTAAGGACCGGGGGATGGTATTTCAGAAATATACTTCGTTCCCGTGGCTCAGCGTCGCCGATAACATCGGCTACGGTCTGAGAATCAACGGGATACCGGCGGAGAAAAGCAAGGAGACCATTGCACAGCTGATCAAGGCAATCGGACTCGACGGCTTTGAAAATGCGTATCCTGCAACCCTTTCGGGCGGCATGCAGCAGCGGGTCGCCATCGCTCGTACCCTAGCCCTTCGTCCGTCTGTGATCTTAATGGATGAACCGTTTGGCGCTCTTGATGCGCAGACTCGCGGAGAGATGCAGCAATTACTTCTTACGGTGTGGGACGAAACCGCGAGCACGATTCTCTTCGTGACGCACGATGTGGAAGAGGCGATTTACCTGGCTGACCGCATTTTCATTATGAGCGCGCATCCCGGCACGATCGTCGAAGATGTTCAGGTGCCGTTCGATCGTCCGCGCGACTTGAGCCTGAAGCAGCGCAACGAATTTCACGATCTCCAGAATTACGTTCTCGGCCGATTGAGGAAAGCTCCCGGAAACGGGCAGGTGCGGGTGAGTGTCTAAATGTCTTTCATCAATTCTCAGGATCGGCAGAATGCCCCCGCGTCCAACGAGACGAGCTATGTTAAGGCGGCATTTTACTGGCAATACAACTGGATTTCACTGGTTGGCGCCGCGCTGTTCGCGCTCATCAGCGGCACGGCGCTGCCAATCCTGCTCGCGGCCGGATTTGAACTGATGTATCTGGCGGTCATTCCGCAGAATCCCCGTTTTCAACGACTGGTGCGTTCGTGGCGCCTGGCTGATGAACAGCGGCAGCAACAAATGCAATTGAACGAGATGCTGCAGAATTTGTCGCCGGAGATGCAGAGCCGGTTCGTGCATTGCGTCCAGGTTTGCGGATCCATTCGTACGAATTTCGCCCAACTCTCCTCACAGTCCCAGATATTCCTGCAACAGATCGATACAAGCATGCAAGGCCTCTTGAGCGGATACGCCCGCCTGCTTGTCGCGGCTGCCCAGCAGCAGCTATATCTCAAGAGCACCGGGCTCGATGAGATCAGGCATGAGATCGCGTCGCTGCAAAAAAGCCTGAGCAGCGAGCCTGCCCGCGTGCAAGAGATCAATCAGAAGCGCATCGAAATCCTCAACAAGCGGTTGGAAAAGTTTGGCAAGATCACTGAAAACCGCAAGGTGGTCGACGCGCAGATTGCCGCAGTTGAAGATGTCCTGATGCTGGTGCGCGATCAGTCGGTCACGATGCGCGACCCGCAAGAGGTAAGCGATCGGCTCGATAGTTTAGTGCATGACGTCGAGCAGACCGAGCAAACGGTCCAGCAGGTAGAGACCATATTTGGCGATCTCACGGTTGATTTTAACGGGCTGATGTCCATCGACGAAAGGGCCGCACCGCAGATGCCCGGTAGGGTACGAATTAACAACTGAATGCCCACAAGCCCGACCAACACGGAGAAGTACCTGGACGCATTGCCGCTGTGGGCGCGCGAACTTTCGGAGAAATATTATTCGCGATCGTTTGCGATGTTCGTGCTGTACGGGAACGTGCGCGATCTGGCGCCGTTGCGAATGCAGGACGGGCTGTCCTTCCTTTCTCTGGACGATTTCTTCGCCCGAGCCCTGTTTGGCCAGCGTGACCTGATTTTGCATTACGACCGCGGCGGACTCAATTTTGGCACGTCTGCAACCCAAAATGATTTTCGGCGGGCCTTGGAAGGGTACGACAACTTTCATGGGACGAGCTACTCTCAGGGTGGGCTCCCGCGCAATCCGGACGCAGTGTTGAATCTGCTCGATAACTATTTGCGCCTGCGAATCGCAGATGGAAAGAAAATTGGTCTGGTCATCGATTTCGCCGAGACGATCGCACCTGCCGGTGATGTCTCCAGCATGTCGGCCGAAGATCGCAATTCGCTCGTTATCCTCAAGCGCTGGGCGAGGAACGCTGTATTCCTGAACGCTGACGTGACAATCTGTTTGATTTCAGAGAATCAAATCGAGCTGAATCAGGGAATCGTGCAGCATCCCGGCGTCTCGTCCATCGGCATACCTTTGCCCGATTATGCAGAGCGGCTCGACTTCATTCGCGACCAACTAAAGTCTCGGGAGCTGCCCTCGGGTTCCGAGGTGAACGACGAGTCCTTGGCTACGCTCGGAGCCGGATTGAAACGCGTGCAACTCCAGGGACTTATTTCACATGCCGTTGAGAACCGTCAGCCTTTGACACTGAAGTTTCTGTCGGAACGGAAGAAAGATCTCATCGAAGCGGAGTCCGGCGGACTTCTGGAGTTTGTCCAGAGCCGGTTCGATCTCTCATTCGTTGCGGGAAACGATCAGGCAAAACGAAAACTGCAGGATGCAGCCGCTGCGATCCGCGCGGGAAATACTGACGTTCTGCCCATGGGGTACGTTATTTGCGGACCCGTCGGGACGGGCAAGACCTTCATCACCACTTGTTTCGCGGGCGAAGTTGGCATTCCAGCCGTCACACTGAAGAATTTCCGCAGCATGTGGCAGGGGGTGACGGAAGGGAATCTGGAAAGAGTCTTGGGTTTGCTGAAGGCAATGAGTCCGATCGCGGTTATCGTTGATGAAGCCGACGCTCAGCTTGGAGACAGGTCCAGTTCCGGTGACAGTGGAGTGGGGAATCGGGTGTTCGCTCAGATCGCGCAATTCATGGGGAACACGGAATTTCGTGGCAAAGTCATTTGGTTCCTGCTGACCTGCCGCCCCGACCTGTTGCCGGTCGATCTCAAGCGGCAGGGCCGTGCCGAAGAGCACATTGCCCTCTTCTATCCCGAGACGCCGGACGAAAGGCTCGCGCTTCTGAGAGCGATGCAGCGAAAGATCGGTATGAAGCCGTTTGCCCCGGAAATCGAGAGGATCTTTTTGGACCGCGCCGGAAGTCTTTCGGGAGCGGACATCGAGGCAGTCTTGGTCCGAAGTCATATGCGGAGCAGCCTTCAGCAGAAGTCTGCCATTGACGCGCAAGATCTGGAGGCGGCGCTGGAGGACTTCATCCCACCGTATTACCCCACGGAGATTGATCTTCAGAATCTGGTCGCGGTTCTGGAATGCACCAGTAAGAGCCTGCTCCCCAAAAAGTATCGGGACGTTGAGCGTGCAGAGCTGATCAGTAGAGCGAACGGCTTGCTTTCTGCGTCACGCCGGATTTCTGAGGATTGAGGCGGATAAACTTAAATCACAATTCCATTCATTCGAAAGACGCGCTTCTTAGGAACAAAAACTGGAATCGGCTTCGGGCTGATCAGGGCGGCATGATCGCTCCAGAATTCGACAAAGTTCCGCTTCTCCCCCCAGCGGTAAAAATGTAGCAAGTATCCTTGATCGCAAGCCGTGTAATTTGAGAACCACTGGTCAATATCACTAATACCGATTTCGTGCAGCATGGAGAGCGCATACGCCGCAGCCTCCCCTTCGTAGGCGAGAATCGACGGGAAAAGCGACTCGTCCACGGGTGGCTGGTACTGGCGGCCAATTTCGAATGTCGTGATGTCCGTATTCCACTGGACGGTATGCCCGAATAGATGCGCGAGCAGAAAAAGCCTCTGTTCCGGCGTTACCGCATAGTCGATATGGATCTCGGTCCCATCCAGGTCCCCGGTTAGCGGATCGGGAATATCTCTGGTGACAACCACGAGCCCGTATTTCTTGGTGAGATGCCGCTCAACCCTGAATGAATAATCTGCGAATCGGATTTGCATGAATTAAGTCATTCTACTTCTCCGGACAGCGCAACACATCTTCAAGATTGGCCAGAAAAGACTCTTGACCAAGGCTTCATTCCTACGAATTCAGTCGCTGATTCTTTCGGCCGGTCGTGGTGCCTCGTGAGCTGTTCCCATTGCGTTGGCCTTCTGACAGTCCGCAGTCATTTGTGTTGTTGAATCTCGCTCATCATCCACTTCCTATCGCCCTTCAATACGCGAAGTGTGCGTTTGGGCAACGCCGACCTCAGGGTGAGTTCGGACTTCGTCAAAAAGACGCCTATCGCGCCGGCTCCCGCGGAAAAAACGCCAACGACAAGAAATCCGAAGAAACAACGATAGGGATTGGCGGGGAAAGCAGATCCGACCAGAACCACAATAGCGATAGTAAAAAGCAAGTATGCGGCGAGTAAGAGAATGCCCCCCGTCATACCCAGCAAGATTGCAATGCGCAAGCTCGGCAGTTGTTGTCTGATCGCCGCCTTCAGAAGATCGGATCGCGTCTGAATGAATTCCCCAATCTCGAAGACCAGTTGTGAAACTGCGGAAGGCGAGCGGCTCTGCGCTGCATTTCCGACTTCAGGGATATTCACGAATGAGCCTCAGTGGGTGCTGCGGTTTGCGAGGAAAAGACCGCAAGATGGGAGAGTTACAAATCTGCGCACCGTAAATCACCTATGCTTGAGTGTAGGAGCCACCGACAGCGATCACCAATACTGTAGTTCTGGTAAATGATGGCTTGCGCACTTGTTTAATGCACTCGCGGCAACTCTTTCCGTAACGCAAAGACGAGAGGTCGGCCGAAGGACCAGCAAATTGGCTGAATCGCAGTGCCAGAGGGCCGGCCCGTTGCTACTTTGGCAGTTCCTGCGTGCCGTTAATCCTAAATTTACCGGTCTGAATGGAGACAGCATTCGGTGGCTGTGCCCCGGCCATTGAGACCACGTATTCACCCGGCAGGATCATGCGGTTGCCCTTGGCATCGACTTGTCCCAGGGAGCGCGGATCGATGGTCATACTGATGTGGGCCGACTCCCCGGCTCCTATATGGATGCGCTTGAATGCCACGAGTTCCCTCAGCGGAGTTTCATATCCTTTTGGCTGGGTGAGGTAGAGTTCGACCACTTCATCGCCGGCCATCGAACCTGTGTTTTTGACATCGCCTTCCACATTGACCGGGTCCCCCGCCTTGACAGTCGTGGGAACGCTGAGGCCGCTATAGACGAAATCCGTATAGCTAAGTCCAAAGCCGAATCCATAGAGCGGGGTGGAGGAGAGATAACGGTAGGTACGGCCCTGCATGGAATATTGTTCGAAGGGAGGAACTTGAGACAGCGAAGAGTAGAAAGTCAGCGGAAGACGTCCGGCGGGATTGTTATCGCCGGCCAGTGTGTCAGCGATTGCTGTGCCGCCTTCCTCGCCTGGATACCACGCTTCGAGGATGGCGGCGGCATTCTGTCGGGCCCAGTTGACAGCCAGCGCGCTTCCACTCTGGAGAACGACGACCAGCGGCTTACCTGTGGCCGCCAGCGCTTTCAATAGATCTTCCTGCGTCGCGGGCAAGTCAATCGAGGTACGATCGCCACCACTGAATCCCGCCAGCTTCACGGGCATTTCTTCGCCTTCGAGCGACGGCGAAAGCCCCACGAAGGCAATCGTCACGTCAGACTTTCTTGCAGCTTCGACCGCTTGCTCCCGCAGCGCATCGGCAGGAGCTTGCCAGCTAAGGTCGATCCCCGCGGTCCCACTGCCATGCAAGTACTCCAGACGAATCAGGTGAGGTTGCGTGTCATTGAACGTCACCGACTTCTGGACTACTTCGCCGCGCTCCGGCGTCTTGCCGCCGCTCTCGACCACGAGCTTGTTATCGAGATATAGACGGAATCCTTCCGCGTTTTCGCAGGCATAGCAATAGTTCACGCGGACACCCAGCTTGTACTCGCCCGCGGCCGGGGGAGTGAATGTGCCGCTCCAGCGAACGGAAAAATTGTTGCGCTGAAGGCCCGCTACGGGGGCGACTTTGTCCCAATTGAAATTGATGAGCTGATCCGTGCGCGTCAGTACAGGCCGGCCGCCGAGGTCTGGCGAACTGAAGTACTCTCCGGTAAGCCCTTCCCCCCAACCGCTGGAAGGATGAAGCGCAGTATGTTCGATCGGCAGGGCAAAACCTTCTACGAGTGTCGAACCCTGCGCATATTGAACCTTCGCAGAGGGGAATCGTTTTTCAATTCCCTCGAGCGGAAATACAGGCGACGGTGGCGGTCCATTGTAGTTGCCTTGCAGCGCCTGAATTAGCTCAGCGGCAGGGCCAACTACGGCAATGCGACTGATATCCGACTTGAGCGGCAGGGTGTGATCCTTATTCTTCAGCAGCACGATCGACTCCCGCGAAGCGCGCAACGAGAGCTGGCGATGCTCGGGAGAGTTGACCTCCGTCATCGGGATCTGGCCGTAAGCGAAGCTCGATGGCGGATCGAACATACCCAGCTTGAATCGGGCGCGCAAAAGTCGGCGCACTGCATTGTCGATTTCAGATTCCTTGATCAGGCCTCGATGCACTGCTTCGACGAGCGACGGGAATGCCTGCCCCTCGCGGAAGCCGCACTCAAGATCGGTACCGGCCTTCACCGCCTCGGCGGCGGCGTGGGGCATGTCGGGGGCGTAGTGGTGGCCAGTAAAGATATCGGCGACTGCGGCGCAGTCACTGACAACGTAACCGTCGAACTTCCAGTCATCCCGAAGATGGTCCCGCAACAGCATCGTGTTGGCGCAGGCTGGTGCGCCGTCGATCGCATTGTAGGCGCACATCACCGATTGAGCATGCGCCTCCGTCACGGTTGCGCGGAAAGCCGGGAGGTATGTGTCCTCAAGATCGTGTGGCGAGACATCGGCATTGAAACCATGCCGGAGCGGTTCGGGGCCGCTGTGTACTGCATAGTGTTTGGGAGTCGAGACAACTCGAAGGTATTTCGGATCGTCTCCCTGCATGCCCGACACGAAAGCTACGCCCATGCGGGCGGTCAGGAACGGATCCTCTCCGTAGGTCTCCTGCCCGCGCCCCCAACGCGGATCGCGGAAGATATTTATGTTCGGGGCCCAAAACGTCAGCCCGAAAAACATTTCATGATGGTCCTCGCGCATGGCCTCGTTATATTTTGCGCGAGCCTCCGTCGAAACGGTTTGGCCGATCTGGTGAACCAGGTCTGTGTCCCACGTCGCGGCCATCCCAATGACCTGCGGAAAATTCGTGGCATATCCAGCAAACGCGACTCCGTGCAAGCCTTCGTTCCACCAGTCGTATTTGGGGACGCCAAGCCGGGGGATTGCGGGCGCATGATCACGCATCTGCGCGACTTTTTCTTCCAGCGACATGCGTCCGAGAAGGTCGTCGATGCGCTGCTCCACCGGCAATGATGGATTCATATACAGAGCGTTGGCGGGTGCTTGCTGCGCCTGAGCGAAAAACGATATCGAAAGAAGAAAAAAGAATGTGCCGAAAAGATAAGCGCGGAGATGTGACATCGCGTGCCACTCCTATCCAGTTGGGTTTTGCCTCGCCATTATATTCGCGAGGACTCTCCTTTTGTGACGATCAGGATGCTTGGTCAGAGTCAAGGAAAGAGATAAATGGAGATCCTGTTGTTTGGTATCGGAGGACATACAAGGATTCGCAGCATTCATTCAAAAATAAGAGCGGCAGGCTGCGCCTGCCGCTCTTATTTTATTGAATTCGCCTCGTTGAGGGTCTAATTTCTGCTGACCGCAACGTCGTAGCGGTCAAGGTTCATCACTTTATTCCAGGCGGCCACGAAGTCCTTCACGAATTTCTCCTTCGAATCCACGCAGGCGTAAACCTCGGCAAGAGCGCGCAATTGCGAGTTCGAGCCGAAGACCAGGTCGACGCGAGTGCCGGTCCATTTGACCGCATTCGTCTTCCGATCGCGACCTTCATAGACCGCTCCTGAGCCATTCGATTCAGCGGAAGGTTGCCATTGTGTGCTCATATCAAGCAGATTGACGAAAAAGTCGTTCGTGAGCATCTCCGGCCGTTTGGTGAAAACGCCATGTTTGGAGTTTTTGGCATTTGCGCCTAGAACTCGCAGACCGCCGACGAGAACCGTCATTTCGGGAGCGGTCAGCCGCAGCAATTGCGCCCGATCCAGTAACAACTCTTCGGGCGACAAGCTTTGCTTGCCCTTGAGATAGTTGCGGAATCCGTCCGCCTTTGGCTCCAGCGGTTCAAAGGATTCGACATCCGTCTGTTGCTGCGAGGCGTCCATGCGCCCCGGCGTAAACGGGATCTTGACATCGTGCCCGCCAGCTTTCGCGGCCTTCTCGATCGCTGCATCGCCGCCAAGAACGATCACGTCCGCAAGCGACACTCTCTTACCGCCGGACTGCGTAGCGTTGAACTCCTTCTGAATCGTTTCCAGCTTTTGCAGCACCTTCGCCAACTCAGCGGGCTGGTTCACTTCCCAGTCCTTTTGCGGTGCGAGGCGGATTCGAGATCCATTCGCGCCACCGCGCTTATCCGATCCGCGGAAGGTCGAAGCGGATGCCCAGGCGGTCGAGACCAACTGGGAAACGGTCAGTCCCGAAGCCAGGATTTTTGCTTTCAGAGTCGCGGCATCGTGCTCGTTAATCAGCGGATGATTCACAGTCGGAATTGGATCTTGCCACGGCAGCGTCTCTTTCGGAACGAGTGGTC
Source organism: Candidatus Acidiferrales bacterium (assembly GCA_035507635.1). Lineage (GTDB taxonomy): Bacteria > Acidobacteriota > Terriglobia > Terriglobales > Acidobacteriaceae > Sulfotelmatobacter. The sequence continues at coordinate 16,250 of DATJOA010000153.1, read as the reverse complement.
CGAGATAGCGCTGAATCGGTCCCATGTCGCGGTGTGTCAGCTTGAACCACGCCCGCGCGAACGCATCTGCGAACTGATCTGGATGCTCGTAGAAGCGCCGCGAAATCTTTTCGTAGGCGGGATCGAACCGTAACGCGAGATCCGTGGTCAACATGGATGGCGCGTGCTGCTTGGAAGGATCATGCGCGTCTGGCACCGTGCCCTTGCCCGCGCCATTCTTTGGCGTCCACTGATGCGCCCCTGCCGGACTCTTGGTCAGTTCCCAGTCGTACTCGAACAAGTTGTGGAAAAAGTTGTTGCTCCACTTTGTCGGACTTGTAGTCCAGATGACTTCCAGTCCGCTGCCGATGGTGTCACCACCGCAGCCTTTGCCGAGCTTGTTTTTCCATCCCAGGCCCTGCAACTCAATCTCGGCGCCCTCAGGTTCGGGGCCTACATACTGAGTGGGTACACCGGCGCCGTGGGTTTTGCCGAAAGTATGACCGCCCGCAATCAGCGCGACCGTTTCTTCGTCATTCATGGCCATGCGGAGGAACGTTTCGCGAATATCTCTCGCCGCGGCGACCGGATCGGGCTTCCCGTTTGGTCCTTCCGGATTGACATAAATCAGACCCATTTGCACGGCGGCAAGAGGATTATCGAGGTCACGGTTACCTTTATATCTCTCATCCGCGAGCCATGTGCCTTCGGGTCCCCAGAACACGTCCTCTTCGGGTTCCCACGTATCCTCGCGTCCGCCGCCGAAACCGAATGTCTTGAAGCCCATCGATTCGAGCGCCACATTGCCTGCCAAGATCATCAAGTCGGCCCAGGAAATCTTCCGGCCGTATTTCTGCTTGATGGGCCAGAGCAGACGACGCGCCTTGTCGAGATTGACGTTGTCGGGCCAGCTATTGAGCGGGGCAAATCGCTGCTGCCCGGCTCCGGCGCCACCACGCCCATCACCAATGCGGTAGGTTCCTGCGCTGTGCCATGCCATGCGGATGAATAGCGGTCCGTAATGGCCGAAGTCGGCCGGCCACCACTCCTGCGAGTCCGTCATCAGGGCGTGAAGGTCTTTAATCACAGCATTCAGGTCGAGAGTCTTGAATTCGTCGGCGTAATTGAATTCCTTGCCCATCGGGTCGGACAAGGGAGACTGGCGGTGAAGAATGTTCAGATTGAGTTGATTCGGCCACCAGTCGGCGTTGTTCTGCGCTTTGCGAGCGCCGTGCGCAACCGGGCACTTCGATTCACTGGAGGCGTTCTTTTCCTGGCTTTCGGGAGCCACAGTTCCCGATGAAGAAGCGAGTGTGTTGTCCATATGTTTTCCCCTCGAATTAATCAGACAGATGATGATGTTTCGCGAACCACGCCAAGCGCTGTTCGCAGCATTAGAGTTCGCCGCTCTCAGGAGCGGCTATTGAATGTGTCGCTATCCAAGTACGCAGTTAACGCGCAGCGCGCTGCGGGGCGCACTTGGTGCAGAGTCCACGAAAAATAAGCTCGCATTCGCGCACGACCCGTTTGCCGATCGCGCCCGATGCCGGCTTGGGCACAGCGAACCATTCCATATCCTCGACATTTCCGCAGCGATCGCAGATGAAATGGTGATGCCGCATCCCTTTTGCGTCGAAACGTGCGGCTCGCCCCTCGACCGCGACTTCGCGCACGAGTCCCGCTTGCACCAAATCCCGCAGATTGTTGTACGTCGTAGCCCTGGAGGAACGCGGATCCACGCGATTGACTGCCTCGAAAATTTCTGCAGCCGTGGGATGACTGTTACATTCCATCAGGAATGCCATTACTGCGTAACGCTGCGGCGTACACCGCAACCCGCTGCCCTCCAGAGACTGCTTGATCGACTCGGTATGCAATAAGTTAGACTATATCTAACTTGATATTTTATCAAGAGTTCCCGTCAGCCCTTTTCCCCCGCGTCAATAGTCGTCAGGATCGGTCAATGGGCTGGTGTCATTGACGAAGTAGTCGCCGTTCAGGAGGGCGGGTATAGTTTCGAAGGGTCGGGCTGCGAGATTGAGATCGTAGAAACCGGCGAGATCATTGTTGGCGCGAGCGTCGGCAAAATCGAGCGCTCCTTCGGAAATGCCAAAGTTGTGCTCGACGAAGCGCAAAACGCTGCCGAAATCAAGCCGTTCGTTGCTGATGGTTGCGGCGGATGTGTAGGCGGATACGAAGAGGAAAGGCACTCGAAATCCATACTGAAAATCACCTTCCACGCCGGAGAGAATTGTGGGCGGCTCGTGATCGTACCAGCCTCCCCAATCGTCCCAGGTAATGAGGATCGCGGTGTTGTTCCAATAGAGTTCGCCGTCCTTACATTTCTTGTTATTCCCTATTGCGTTGACAATTGAAGCCACCCACGAAGGTCCACCGCCAGTATTGCTGTTGGCATGATCGGAGTTTTTCCCGGTAGGAGTTACCCATGAAACGCCGGCCAGTTTGCAATTGCTGATGTCGGTTAAGACCTGTGAAGGCTTGACGACGACGTTGCTGGTCCATTCAGAACCGGTGCACTGTCCGCCGGTCGGCTGATTCGGTACACAGATGTGATCGATGGCATTCGGTGCTGTCACGATGGATCCCGCCCCCGGGGTGTAGTACTTCCAAGTGATGTTGCTCGAGTCAAGAAGGTCGGCCAACGTCTGATGCTCGAAGCATGGATAAATATCCGAAGTTTTTCCGTTTGCTTGCACCAGCGTTACGTGCGACGTGGAAAGAGCGATGCATCCCGCGATCGGGTTGCCTGCGTCAGGGAAGATGTTGCTGGAGGCGAATGTGCCCGCAGCGTCGTCGTCGGCGCTCGGCGCTGAGGTTCCGCCGAAGAGAAACTGATGAGCAGGAAAAGTCGGGCCCTGATTGGTCTGGAACATATAGTTTGCCCAGCCGTAAGAGGTTGCCATCGTGAGATACGGCTTCAGAATGGACGTGGAATTATCTACGTATTTGTAATGCGGGTGAGTGGCGCAGGTGCCGGTGCAACTCGTATTGGCTGCGCCATCCATCCGGCAGATTCCGGTACTTGTGTTGATGTCGCATGTGGTGATGAATGCATCATGCGAATGGCTCACGTCGTAACTATTCGCCAGAGCGATGCTGGCTGGCTGCGTCACTCCGGTGGAAGATGTCTTATCCAGCCAGTTCTTCGTCAGAATGTCATATTGTGACCCACCCGGGCTCGTGCTGCACGAATTACTGTTCCCGAAGGGCGAAGTGCACAAGCCTTGAAACAGGTTGTCAGGCGTTCGGTTTTCCTGGATGACGATAATGATGTGCTGAAAGTTTGCAATTTGGGCCTGGCTCAAAGAGGTGCGAGCGACGAAGAGAAGGAGCACAATTTTCGTGGCGATTTTCATGTCAGTCTCCGCCGATTCTGTGAGGTGTCGATTCCCAGGGCTAGTGACGCAAGGGGGAGGTAGCGGGGCCGAGACGCAAGACGGTTACGTTAACACAAAATCAGTTCGGAAACTGCGGAAGTGAGGATTGCTATGTATGGTTGCTCTGAGTTGACAATCCCCACGTGGATCGAAGAGCTTCCGCGATCGGTCTGCTATTTTGCCGCGCCCCGCCCGACGGCTTCTGGAGCAAAAAAGTCATGGGGATCGGCGACGCAGATGCTCTAATGCCCGTCTGGCGTAGTGCCGGTGGCCGAATACTCCTGCCGGATTAGGCCGGCAACGAAGCAATCGTGAGCTTAGACTCAGGCCGCGGCCAATTTTGCTACTTAAAGCTTAAGATCGAATTTGGTCGCACGAGCTGACCAGACCCCTATGAGTATCCGAGAACCGGCGATAGCAAGCTTGCAGGATGGCAAGACTCTTTCGGAACTTCGAATTCTGGCTGATCAAGCTTTCTCACGAACTGCCGGCGCCCCGCTCATTTCAGGAAACAACGTCCGTCTATTGCGCGATGCGACCGAGAACTATCCGGCATGGGTCGACGCGATCCGCTCGGCTCAGCGGCACATCTATTTTGAGAACTACATCATCCATTCCGATGATATTGGTCAGCAGTTTGCCACAGCCTTGTCAGCGAGGGCCCGTGAAGGCGTACGTGTAAGGCTCATCTACGATTGGTTCGGCTCGTTCGACACAGCCTCATATCACTTCTGGAAATCACTAAGACAGTCGGGGGTCGAAGTGCGATGCTTCAACCCGCCGCGCCTCGATAGCCCGCTTGGATGGGTCAGCCGCGATCATCGGAAGGTTCTCGCGGTGGACAGTCACGTGGCGTTCGTGACAGGTCTGTGCGTCGGACGAAGCTGGGCAGGCGATCCTGCGCGCGGAATTGAGCCGTGGCGCGACACGGGCATCCAGATTGAGGGACCGGCCGTAATTGAAGTCGAACAGTCTTTTGCCACGATGTGGGCGGGAATGGGATCGCCCATCTCGCCAGGCGAGATCTTGCAATTGGACAAAGACGTGCCAGCGCCCGGCGAGGTGGCTTTGCGGATCGTCGCCACAATCCCAAACATGGCAGGCGTTTACCGTCTCGATCAATTGATTGCGGCTGTCGCACGCCACTCGATTTGGTTGACGGACCCGTATTTTGTGGGAACTGCCGCCTACGTGGAAGCATTGAAAGCTGCGGCTGGCGACGGTGTGGACGTCCGCCTTCTCGTGCCGCGAGCCAACGATGTTCCGTTGATGCGGGCCGTTTCGCGAGCCGGATTTCGTGGACTACTGGAAGGTGGGGTGCGGATCTTTGAATGGAATGGGCTCATGATGCACGCCAAGACGGCGGTTGCAGATGGCCGCTGGGCGCGGGTGGGGTCGACCAACCTCAACCTCGTCAGTTGGATGGGTAACTGGGAAATGGACGTTGTCGCAGAAGATGAGCGGTTCGCCCGCGAGATGGAGAGCATGTTTGTGGAAGACCTGGCGCGGTCCACTGAGATTGTTCTACAAGAGAAGCGGAGCGTACGACCCGCGGTGCCGCAGGCATTCACGAAACCGAAGCTCAATGCGCCGACCGGGAGCGCCGGAAGGGCTGCGACTGGAGTGTTACGCATCGGCAATGCAGTGGGTGCTGCCATAGCGAATCGCCGCACCCTCGGTCCAGCCGAAGCCAGAATCATGTTCGGCGTAGGTTGGGTGTTGCTCCTCATAACGTCAATTGTCGCGCTTTGGCCGCGGATACTTGAGATTCCTCTTGTTGCTTTGGGTGGATGGTTGGGGATTTCACTGCTCATCAGGGCTTACCGTCTGCGGAGGAAACGTGATTCCTAGCTCGACGGGACGGGGTTCGTCCGACCTCCGAGGTCGTGCATCTTTTTAGACGCTTGCCGATGTTCAGCCAAAAGCCGCTGATCGTAATCCTTGCCAACCGAAGATCAGAAACCGTCAACCATTGGATGGGGGACTCATGGAATACGAAAGGCTTGGAAGATGGCTTGGGTCTACAACGCTGCTGGCCCTGATACTGGGATTCTTCGGCGGAATATTTTTTGATCGTATGGCGATCATTGGTTTCGCGTCGGGACAACAGCCCAACTTGCAACTACTGACCGAGACCAGATATTTGATCCAAAGATTTTATGTGGATCGTGCCGCGGAGCGGCCGCCCGCCCTCACCTACGGAGCAATCAGTGGAATGGTGAACGCACTCGGCGATACGGGGCACAGCCGTTTTCTGAGCCCCGTTATGGTGAAAGAAATGGCCGAGATGCAGAGGAATCAATATCAAGGCATTGGCGCGGAGGTGCAAGCGAAACGCGGCCACATCCTCATCGTCGCTCCTTTGGATGGATCTCCCGCGCAGCGGGCAGGGCTGAAGCCTGGAGACATTATTCTGCAAGTCAACGGCACAGACATCGACGGCAAACCCCTCGACGAGGTGGTGAACGAGATCTCCGGCCCAGCAGGCACTTCGGTGACGCTAACCATTCTGACCCCAGTATCGGGAGTTACACGGCAGATCACGCTGACGCGTGCGGTGGTTGAAACCCACAATGTTGTATGGCATATCTTGCCGGGTACCACGATTGTGCAGCTCCGCATTGCCGGATTCAACAAGGGAGTAGCCAATGACCTGCGCAGCGCCCTGATTCAGATCAAAAAGGAGCGTGTGACCGGGCTAATCCTCGATTTGCGCAACAATCCCGGCGGCCTGCTTGACCAGGCCGTTGCCTGCGCCAGCGAGTTTCTAAAAGGAGGGAATGTTCTTCTGGTGAAGAATGTGAAAGGCGCTGAAAAGCCCGTTCCGGTGAAGTCCGGAGGTGAGGCCACAGAGATTCCAATGGCAGTATTGGTGAACGGCGGCACGGCCAGTGGCGCTGAAATCGTGGCTGGCGCCTTGCAGGATGCGCATCGCGCGCCAGTGGTGGGTGAGACTACATTCGGCACCGGCACCGTGCTGAGTCAATTCAAGCTCTCGGACGGCTCAGCGCTGCTGCTTGCGGTCGAAGAGTGGCTCACTCCGGCGGGTCATGTCATTTGGCACAAGGGAATAACGCCGAGTGTCACGGTCCCACTAGCTGCAGGAGTAGCGCCAATGTTCCCGGAGTTCGAGCGCACGATGACCGCGGAACAACTCGAGCATGGCAATGATGCACAACTCTTGAAGGCCTTACAGTTGCTTCGCTGACTATCGCTGTACTTTGCTTACTTTATTCTCACGAAGAGAATCGATCATTTCCTTGGCGTCGCCCAGGCTGCCACCGTAGAGTGAGCGCGCAGCATACGTCGCGGTAATGTTCTGGCCGCGGACGACGAGATCGCGGAGCTTCTGCTGCTGTTCTTCTCGGCTGAGCGATTTCAGGTGGGTGAAGTCCTGCGACAGCGAAACGGGCTCAGCAATGAGGGTATACGGTCGAAGGGCGTCGAGGAACTTCTTCGCTCCGGGTACGACGTCCCAATGTATGCGAAGAGACGTCGGAGTGGTCAAGACGACAGGATAGTCTTGGTAAAGTGTCGAACTGGTGCCGTACCAGTGTTTCTTCATCGGAGCGTCTTCGCCGCGCTCCACCTGCAAGGCGTCCGCCAGAGCAGCCGCGTCACCGGATATCTCAAGTTCGACGTGGCGCAAGTATTGTGTTTGAGTGCCGCGCGATTTTGCTGGATCGGGCGTTTCGACACGCTCTTTGATGAGACGCGCCGAAGTGATCTCCCCGAGCGACAAGAAAACCACGGAAGGATCGTCGGGCGGCAAGTCGTAATTCAAATAGGAGCGATATTGCACGTAGATTCCCGTGTCATTCATCCGGACCAGCCAATTGGACGGATGGAACCGTGCCGTGACTAGCCGCAGGGTTAGTAGTAGGAACAGCATCAAGAGCGTTCCGAAAAAGTAACCGGGCGTCCATTTCCTCGCGAATGCATTGAAAAATGAGGCTCCGGCGGCTGACAGTCCTGCTAGCCAGACGATCAAAGCCGGCAAACCCGCGTGCCGGTACACGCGGTCGTTAGGCCCAATCTCGACTTCTCTGAAACGCAACAGGCGCATCGGAGCTCCGACGAACCACAAGAGTTTACTTCGTCAGAGTAGGTTGGGATAGTTACTTGCGGCGTGGCCCGACTGTGTTTGCAGAAAGCCTTCAGCCGGGCGCTTAAGGAATCTGAACATTGCTTACGATATTGGAGTAGCCGCTCTCGTCGTTACTCGAATCGACGGCTGTTGCCGCGTAGCAATAGGACGATCCGCTCACAACGGTCGTATCGATATATGACGTGCTGCTAGCGAGTGAAGGATTGATCTTTGCGTAAGATCCACACGTGGTCGTGTACGGCGCTCGATAAACATTGTAGCCGGAGACGTCCGAGGAAGTGCTCGCGTTCCACGAAAGGCTTACGGTGTGGTTGACCGTGCCAGTTCCAGTGAGAGCTTCCGTCGAAGTCGCAGGCGAAGCATTACTGGTCACTGTCAGAGTTGCGCTAACCGTTCCCGAGACCTGCGGACTGAAGGTGATCGTGAACGGCACGCTCTGACCCACGGCGATGGTTACGGGTAGAGAGAGTCCGCCCAGGCTGAAAACTGAATTATTCGTGCTGGCTGCGGTGACGGTCACGTTTGCGCCAGTGGCGCTGAGCGTCCCGGATGCAGATCCGCTGTTGCCAACGTTCACGGTTCCGGCGTTCAAAGTTGACGGAGAAATCGTAAGCGTCCCCACCGCCGCTGCGCCGGTGCCCGACAAAGAGATGGTCAGCGTCGCATTTGATGCGTTCGAAGTGACCGTGACCGTGCCGCTCGCACTTCCCGTCACAGTCGGGGCGAGTGTGACGGTGAATCCGGTACTTTGTCCGGCCCCCAGAGTGAAGGAAGAGCTGATGCCACTCAGTGAGAAGCCTGCGCCAGCGATGGCGACATTCGTTACCGATACACTCGTTCCACCCGTATTCGTAATCGTTCCCGACAAGGACTGATTCGAGCCAACTGTCACGCTGCCGAAGTTGAGAGAGCTGGGGCTGGAGCTAAGCTGTCCTGGTGTCGGCGTTCCACTTCCAGACAGGGAAATCGTCAGCGTTGGATCGGAAGCGTTCGAGGTTACGGTCAAGGTCCCGCCGGCACTGCCCGTGGATGTCGGTGCGAACGTCACCGTGTACGTCGTGCTCTGGCCGGCCGCAAGCGTGAACGAAGAACTAATCCCGCTAAGCGTGAATCCGGCGCCACTGATGCTTACATTCGAGACGGAAACGCTCGTGCCGCCAGTATTTGTAATCGATCCCGCCAGTGATTGGTTTGAGCCCACGGTGATGCTCCCGAAGCTAAGCGAACTTGGGCTCGAAGTAAGTTGGCCCGCCGTAGCTGCTCCGGTTCCAGTCAGCGAAATGCTCAGCATCGGATCGGAAGCGTTCGAAGTGACGGTCACGGTCCCGCTGGCACTGCCCGTGGAAATCGGTGCGAACGTGACGATGTAGGTCGTGCTCTGCCCGGCTCCGAGCGTGAACGAGCTGATGATGCCGGTCAGAGTGAATCCGGCGCCGCTGATACTCACGTTCGACACCGATACGCTCGTTCCCCCTGTGTTCGTAATTGTTCCCGTGAGGGACTGGTTCGATCCTACGGTCACACTGCCAAAGCTCAGAGCAGCGGGGCTGGAACTAATCTGGCCCGCGGTGGCTATTCCAGTTCCTGACAGAGAAATGGCCAGGGTCGGATTCGACGCGTTGGATGTGACCGTTACCGTCCCGCTCGAGCTGCCCGTGGAGGTTGGTGCGAACTTAACGGTATAGCTCGCGCTCTGGCCCGCATTGAGGGTGAAGGACGAGCTAATGCCGCTCAGCGTAAAGCCCGCCCCGCTGATACTCACGTTCGACACGGAAACGCTCGTGCCGCCCGTGTTCGTAATTGTTCCTGCCAGGGACTGATTCGCGCCAACCGTGACACTTCCGAAGCTGAGCGAAGTAGGACTTGCGCTCACTTGCCCGGCCGTTGCGGCGCCCGTACCAGAGAGAGGAATCGTGAGAGTTGCGTTCGCCGCATCGGAAGTGACCGTCACCGAACCGCTGGCGCTCCCGGTCGAACTCGGCGCAAATTTAACGGTGAAATTTGCGCTCTGCCCCGCACCGAGCGTCAAGGATGAACTGATGCCGCTCAGTGCGAATCCGGTTCCGCCGATCGCAACATTTGAAACGGAGACGGTCGTGCCGCCAGTATTTGTGATCGTTCCCGAAAGAGATTGGCTGGAGCCTACGGTCACGCTTCCGAAACTGAGCGACGTTGGGCTGGCGCTCAGTTGCCCCGGCGTTGCAGTGCCTGTGCCGGATAGGGCGAGTGTTAGGGACGGGTCCGAGGCATCAGACGTGATCGTTACGTTTCCACCAGCGGTGCCCGACGAGGTTGGAGCGAACTTGACGCTCACCGTCGCGGTCGCACCCGCAGCTAACGTTAGAGGAGTCGTGATTCCACTCACCGTGAAGCCGCCGCCGGTAATTGCAACCTGAGAAATTGTCACGCTTGCTGTCCCGGTATTGGTGATCGTGGAGGCAAGAGTCTGATTTTGTCCGTCTGTTACATTCCCGAAGCTGAGGGACGCTGGGCTCGCTGCGAGCGTTCCGACGGCGTTGGTGCCCACTCCCGAAATGGGTACCGTCAGCGTTGCGTCCGATGCATTGGAGGCCAGCGTTAGACTTCCATTCGATGTGCCCGAAGTTGAGGGGGCGAACTCTACGCTGAAGCTCGCGCTCTGGCCCGCGTCGAGAGTTGCGGGAGATGTGATGCCGCTAAGCGTGTATCCGGCGCCGCTAATCGTCGCACGTGAGATTGTCAGACTGGCGCCCCCAGTGTTGGTTAGACTCCCGGAGATCGTTTGAGTTCTACCGACGGTCACGTTGCCAAAACTGAAGCTGCCGAGACTCGATGCCAGAGTGCCGGCAGATCCCTGAATTCCGGTCCCACCGGCGGTGAATCCCTGACATCCCGAAAAAATAATGAGGAGGGATAAGAAAAGAACCAAGGGTGCTGGGTTGCGGCGCTGTCTCAGCCGCGGATTGCGAGACTTGCCTTGCTTTAGGGCTGCGCCAAGAAAAAATGCCTCAGCCTGGCTTTGGTGGACCGGGGGACGGCTCATCCCGACCAGTGTTGCCGAGTCGACCGGGACCCGGTAGATTCCCGAGGTGAATGTAAGAACGGCCGCTAGGACAATTCGGAGAATGTCTCAAATCAGATGCAGATCGGCCGAACGGACATTCGGAGGATGTCTTTTCGTTCCCCGGAGATTTGGGCTTCAACAGAAAACCGGTCGACACCTGCCCATTGCTGGTTGTTACAATGCAGCACAGGACGATGACTGCGGAGGAGTTTCCAGGATTGAAACTTCACGCTACATTCTCGGATTTCATCCTTGCCGCTCTGGCCGCCGCCCTTCTCATCTTGTAGATCTCATCGCTCAGGACCCGGACGATTTCAAATCCGGTTCTCGGGTGCTCATTCAACACCTTGAGAAGATTGCGGCGCGAAATGAAATCCAAACGGCAGGCGGTCTTCGCTTCTGCTGTCAGGCTATAGGGTTCGCCCGAGAAGCTGGCGGGAAGACCGACGACGAATCCTGAGCTCACGGTTCGAGGCCGATAGGAGTTGGAATCAGAATCCAGCGAGAGCTTTACTTCTCCCCTCTGAATTAAGAAAGCGCCTTCGCACTCCTGCCCAGATCGAAACAAGACGGTGCCTTTTTCCGCAACTACGGACCTGCCAACTTCATGCAACTTTCTTCGGACTTCAAGCGAAAGAGTTCTTCCGGCCATCTGGTCACTCCCAATGAGGATGATTGATCTTCAGGCCGGGTACTCCCGGGAGTCTGTGATTGTGATCACATCGACTGCTGAAGCTGGAACACCGCGGCCGCAGCAAGGCCGGAGGCAGACTGCCATAACCTGATCCTTGGATCAGGCTTTACTCGGTGGCGTCCCCCACATTGAACCCACGGACAAGGATGCGTGGCCGCTCTCCTCGAGTATCGGCGTGATTCAACTCGATCTGGATGGTCCGTTCCTCGTCCGGAAGAAGTGTGAAGTAGTTGTCTTCGTAGATCGCTGGCAGGATTCGATCTCCGCTCTTTTCACGCACAGCCGTTAACCTCACCATGAGCGCGGGATGCGACGAAGAATTCTGCACCTGTGTCCTCAACTGCCACAGATCACCGTCGCGCACCATCTCGGTCGAGTGGTTCAGCCGCACCTTTGGCAATTCACGAATCGCGCGAAAGTTGCCCTCCTGTACACCACGTAAGTAAAGGTTAGTAGAAAATGGCTTGCCAGCTCGCGCCAGCGTAAGCCGCACAAAGTGAACAGGCGTTAGACCTTCTGGAAACTCCATCTGGAAGCAGGTCGTGGCGCTGTCTTCCACACTGTCGAGCGACGCGTTCTTCCTCCACTTGATGGTTCCATCGATGTTCCGTACCTCGGCCAGTGCGGTCAATCCCGTGACATTTCCGGCACTGTAGTTCACTACATCGACCGCGTCCGTGACTCGATTCCATTGAATGTGGAGCGGCTCGCACGCATTCTTCGAGGAGAAGTAAGCCGCCATTGGTTCGAGGTAATAGTCATACGTTTGCCACAGGAAGGAAGGCCAGCAGGGATGGCTCATCCACAGTAACAGGCCCATGCGGTACTTGCTCTGCGCTTCGAACTCGGCACGGAATCCCTCATAGTCAACAAACTGCGCGAGCGATATCCACTCTTCAAGATGGTCGCTGCCGCCGTACGCCTGTTCAACGATGGCAAGAAAATTTTCACCCAGGGGAGCCCCGCCTTCGCAAAGATCGTGCAATCCCCACTCCAGTCCGGGAGGCCAAAGAGCATCCTTCGAAAGCATCGCCCGCACACTCTCCGCTGAGGGAATCGTCGGCATTCCCATTTCGCTGTGAAGCTTGGGATACTGCGCCATCGTCGGATAAAACGTCAGCGGCATCGCCGCATACGGCCCGCCACCCCCCACTACATCGTCCGCGGAACTCGGAATGTAGTGCAGGTCCGGGTGCAGTTCAGCCAAAATATCCTGTATGCCTTCATTGAGCACTTTTGGAGGGAAGCCCTCGTTGCGTCCGCAATAAAGCGCCATCGAGGCATGATTGCGAATCCTCAGTACAGTGTCTCTCGTGTTGCTGAGGAACAGTTTGTTGTCGTCTGGATCTGGGCCGTCCCATGGGTTGGCAAGCCACAAATCCTGCCAGATCATTACGCCATGCCGGTCGCAGGCTTCGTAGAATTTGTCATCGCCGATCTGCCCCACCCAGTTGCGGATCATGTTGAAATTCATCTCGCGGTGATAGCGCAAAGTGGCGTCGTATTCGCGAGCGCGGTACCGCAGCATCGATTCGCTGAATCCCCAATTGCCTCCGCGCGGAATCAAGCGGCGGCCATTGATCCAGATCTTCAGTGCGCCATCATCCTCCTTATAGGCCATCTGGCGAATTCCAGCTTTGAGTCTCTTGACGTCGCAGGAACCGCCATCGTCCAATTCGAAACGGAGCTCGACGTCATATAAATGAGGATCGCCATATCCCACCGGCCACCACAGCTGTGGATTCTGCAAGCGCAACGCCGGATGAGTCGTGGGATCGAGTCGGACGCGCTTCCTGCCGGCGTTCTGACCGGAACCGTCCAACTGAACCATCTGCTCGAATTGCACATCACCGAAACGACCGCGAAGCTTCCCATTACTCGGCTTCGCGGAATGGTTCACGACATCCACCTCGATGCTCACATTGGCATGGGATGTATCTGGAAGGGGCAGGGCAGTCGTCACCAAGGGGTTTTCCAACGTGATCGAGGCCGCGATCGTCAGATATACATCACCTATGATGCCGCTGTTCCTGCCGCGAATCGTGGGTATCCAGTCCCACCCTACTGACGCGTGGTAGGTGGGATTGTCAGCTCCGAGTGCGCCTCCGTTAGGGCCGTTGCTTTCCCAGGTCTTTTGCTTGCAACTCCCCGGAGTTGCGTTTTTCTCAATTCGCACAGCCAGAGCGTTCTTCTCGCCCGGGCGCATCTTGCCTGTCACGTCGAATCGGGCGCGCATGAAGGCGCCTTCAATTCGGCCCAGCGACTCGCCATTTAAGAAAATCTCCGCCTTCCAGTTGATCGAATCGAAGTTGAGCCAAATGGTCTTGCCTTCGGTTTCCGGTGTTCCGAATTCCGTGCGATACCAGAAATCGGAATAGAAGTACGAGTCGGAAACATACAGCTGATTCTTCCCGAAATTGGGATCAGGAATTGCCTGAACATTGAGATAGGAGCATAAAACGGTACCGGGAACTGTCGCGACAATCCAGTCCACATCCGAAAATCCAGGCTTCGAGAGATCCGTGCCGTCCTGATTTGTCAGCGAAGCCCGCTGCACGCGCCAAGGGTATTCGGCAAGGTTGATTGGCACCCCTATTTGTACTTCGGCGGGATTTGGCGAAGTACGCTTCTTCGGGCGCGCGACTGGGCCTCCTCGGCCGTAGACCTCGACCTCGCTCAGCACATACCCTTCAGGCGAAGTGGGCCGGCTCATGAGTACTCGTACAAAACGCCCTCGCGCCGTGCCCGGCAGCTTTACATCGTCGATAAGTCCAGAGTCGGCATGGAAGTGATGCAGAGTCATCCAGCGCTCAGCGTCATCGGAAACTTGAATCGAGCCTTCAGCCGCGCGTGCAATCCAAAACAACTTGACGCGATCGAACTCGCAACGCGCGCCAAGATCAACGTATACCCATTCCTCGCCCAGGCCTTCGCTCATCCATGCGCTGGCGAAGTCGTAAGGTCCGCCGATGTTGACTCTTTGGCCGCCGCCGAAGAAGGCAATCTCGCCAATTCTCCACTGCAGATAACGCAAGTGAGGCAGCGCATTTTTCACGGCGCATTCAATCTGATAGAAGCGGCTGCGAGATTCGGGGCTGAGAGAAATTGAAGGCACGAACAATTCGCCGAAACGCGCAAAATCCTTGGGATAACCCTCGACAGAGGCTGGCTCCGGAGCGCTCACAGAGCCGGCTTTCCGCCAATTGCGCGAGTCGTCGGAGATCGAGACTGTGAATTCCAGGTTCGAGGCCGGAGTCCCGTCGGGTGGAATCACCACTACATCAACACGATCGATTTCAGGAACGCTGTCTCCGCCCCCAAGCTGGATTTCTACCGTTGCCCGTGATCCTTGCACATCGATGGACGTCGTACGAGAGTGATCGAGTACGAATTCGCGCTGAATCTTCGACTGGACGCCACCTGAGCTGGTCGACGTGGCAATCCACGTCGGCCAGCGAGCGTCTTTAATTCCATCCGTGACTAACTGTGCCGTGAGATTGTAGTCATAGCTGCTCGAGTGATACGCCGGCCGGTGCAGGGCGAGATTGCGGTAAGTGCTTTTGTCGATTATTAGCTCTGGACTAAAGTCCTCGCGTAAATCGCCAGGATAAACGCCGAGTCCGCGCGTGAATTGATTCGCAGAATCCAAAGCAGCAGCGGCGGAATGAGCTGCCTTCGCGCGAGAGACTTGGCTTTGCGTCGAGAGACCGTTCAACACTGCGCCTGAGCCCGGCAGTGCGCCGAGAGCGACCCCGGCACTCGCAGCTGCGCTTTTCTTCAGAAACGTACGCCTTGAAGCCGGCAATTTTCGACTCCTTTGCTTCCATTGAAACCGGCTCTGCGGCATCGAGACTCGACGCGCACCGCCGGATTATTCGTGAGAATCTTACACGAGTCTCGCGTCAGGCTCTGTGAGTTTGCAGCACCTCTCGGGATCCGCTATTTAGAGAGGCGAGAATATCGCCTGCAGCATTCGCGTCACTTGGTGCCGCGTGTATTCGGTCGCGATTCGATTTGGCCGCTTAGCGTGCCGCGTTGATCTCGTTCACAATACGGTCGAGATGATAGACCTTCTGAAGGCCCTCCAGCAGAGCGCGGCTATCGACGGCAATCGCTCGGTTTCGGGCCGCATCGTAGCCGAAGTCTCCTCCCAAAGAGAAAATATTGCCGTCAAAGATGAGTCCGACGATCTCCGCCTTGCTATTGATTAAGGGGCTGCCAGAGTTTCCCCCGATAATGTCGTTGGTGGTCGACAGGTTCATCGGCGTTTCCATATTCAACAAAGGTTTGGCTACCAGCCAGCTTTTCGGCAAAGCAAAGGGAGGGGCGCCGGTAGCATGGTGGAACAGACCGCCAATCGTTGTGTACGGCTCGACAAAGTGATCTTCCGCATCGTCAAATCCCTTCACAGTGCCATAGCTCAAGCGAAGAGTGAAAGTTGCATCCGGATCGACGCTTGTACCGTATACAGCGAAGCGAGCGTTAGCTATCCGCTCCGCATCCGACCGGGTCGGAGCCACGACTTCGTCTTCGTACTGCTTGCGGATGGCAAGCAGATCGGGGTCGATGGAAACTGCGAAACGGATCAGTGGATCAGTGGATGCGGCAATCGCGGCCTGCCCCCCGTCATAGAGTGCCTCTCTCACCTTGGGATCATCCAGATGAGTTCCGCTGATTAGCCGGTCCGCCAGTTGATCCGGGGATTCGTCTCCAAGCATCTTGCGAACAAAGGAATCGTCGGCACCCAAATCACGGCGGGTAACCGTGAAGGCGTAAGACAGAGTGAGTTCCTGCAGGTCTTTATGGGTTGGCACAGGAGCTGCCATGCGCTGGCGAAGCGTGACCAGGGCCTGGTCGGTATACTCGGGCAGTCGCTCGGAATTCGGCTTTGTTCGCTGCTCCGCCGCGCGCACAAGGTCGATAGCATCTCCGATCAACCCGCCACGGAACAGATAACCATCAAGATCCTCGTAGCGTGTGTAGAGCTTGGCCCGGACATGTTGGATCTCGGCAATGTTGTTCCACGCA
>DATJOA010000152.1:0-16993 GCA_035507635.1 Candidatus Acidiferrales bacterium | reverse complement strand
GCGTGTTCTTCCCTGTCGGGGCATGAAACTCAATCGTGGCATCGTTGCCGCGTACGTCGAAATCCACGCGCGCGTCTTTGATGTTTTCCTCGCGACGCGACTTGACGGTGTACTCCAGGCGGATCTTATTGGAGTCCCCGCGCTTGATGTGCATGTCACCCACACTCATGTGAACGTGCACGGATCCGCCACTCACGAAGTCGCGGGAGTCGTGGCGCGTCTCCTCGTAATTCCAGTCGTTGGCCCTTGCGAACGAAACCAGCAGAAGCGGCACGCAACACAACAACGCTGCCCTGTAAAGCGGGGTTCTACCGATGTGGAGCAGAGACCGTCCAGGCATGGAACACCTCTCGGGCGCAGAAATCGCCTGCTATGGATACGCAGCCGCCCGCAGAGAAGTTCCGGGCTATCGGTAGGATTCGAGCGCCTTGGCCGCCCGCTCCAGAGCCGCCGCCAGCGCCGAGAGTTCCTGACGGGCGCGTTCGCTGTCACCTTTATCGAGCGCCTCGTTGACGCCCGGAATCACGACGGCCGCGTAGCCCGTGTACTCTCCGGGAGCGTAAATCGCGTGCTTGTACCACGGACGATGCGGCAGGCCTTGCGGCACCAAGAGGGCACGCTCAGCATGCAGCAAGGCCTGATTCAAGCGGGAGACATCGGCGGGCGGATTCTTTTCCTTCGCCAGAATCTTCGCACCGGCGGTCTGGAAATGGCGCGCCGCGGCGTCAACCGCGCCGAAATCGAGGACCCCTTTGCCGAACTTGTCCTGCGCTCGGTTCCGCGCGGCGTCGAGATAGACGGAGACTTCGTTCCCATAGTCCGAATAGTCATAGGGGAGAACGTCGGCATCGGCCATGCGAACGCCTTCGAGCCCGAGGACCCGCGCCATCTCCTGCTCGTACAGGAAATCCGGATCGGCGAATTTCTTGAACCACGCGAAATTGTCGAACACCGAATGGTAAACGCCATACGGGCCGCTGGAACTGATATCGCTGGAAGGCACGCCGGCGTGCTGCAGGAATGCCGTGTAGTCGGAACCGCTGCCGAGATCGCCGACCGGAACATCCCCGGTCACCTGCGCCGCCGGTTTCCGCCGGTCCGGCCCCTCGGACTGCGTATCCGACGATGCCTTCTGCCATTGTTCATAAACCGTTCCGCCCTTCGGACTGGGCACAGCCTTGGTCACATCGCGCAGAAACTGCTTCAGGCTGGGGACGGCCGAGGCTCCGAACTTCGGCCCGGTCACGGCGACGTCGACATTGAAGTACGCGGGAGAATTCTCGAGCTGTTTCTCGTGCTGTTCGACCCATTCGGTCGAGCCCATCAGCCCTTCTTCTTCGCCGTCCCAACTGCAGAAGACGAGCGTGCGCTTCGGCCGCCATCCGGACTTCAACAGATCGGCGACGCCATGGACGCTCTCCAGCATTGCGGCCGTGCCGCTGTTCGGATCGACCGCACCGTAGACCCACGCATCGCGATGATTGCCGACGACGACCCACTCCTCCGGAGATTCCGCACCCTTCACGCGGCCCTCGACATCCCACAGCGTGCGGAACTGGTAGTCCTGCTTGAGATGCATCTTCACTTTCGCCGGCCCGGGACCGACGTGATAAGTGAAGGGCAACGCACCTTGCCATTCGCGCGGAGAATCCGGGCCGCCGAGATGCTGCAGGATCGGCCACGCGTCGTGATACGAGAGCGGTGTTACAGGAACCTTCGGTACCTGCGCCGATTGCTCCGGTGAAATCCGCTGCGAGTCGGGCAGGGACGGAGTCGAGGCGATTCCCGGCGTGGTCGGATCTCCGGGGAACTCAAACATGTATCCGACCGAACCGCGCTGGACGCCGGTATCGGGACGCCACGGGCCGTCGGGATATTTGTCGCCCCGCTTCCAGCCGTCGTCCGCCGGATCGGAGTAGATGATGACGCCGGCAGCGCCATGTTGCTGCGCGAGGAATTCCTTCACGCCGCGGAAGTTCTGACCGTAGCGGACGAGCACGATTTTCCCGCGCACGTCGATCTTCATCTTCTCGAGTTTGTCGAAATCTTCAGGCGTGCCGTAGTTGGCATAGACGACATCGGCTTCGACATCGCCGGAAGGCGACATGCTGCTGAAGGGCATGACGACGCGGGGATCGTCCTGGTAAGGATCGTCGCTGACGTGCTCGCGCGTGGGCCCATGCATCTCGACGCCGGCGGGAGCAGTCATGTCGACACTGATTTCGACGGGATAGTTGAACCACGCTTTGTATTCGACGATCTCGGTGTCGAGCCCGGCAGCGCGGAATTTCTGCGCAACGTAGTCGGCAGTCTGCTTGTCTTCGATGGTTCCCGCCATGTGCGGAGCTTTCGTCAGGATGCGCAGATGCTCTTCGGCCAGTTTCGCATCTGGCGCGGCCAGGAAGCGGGATTCGATGGCAGATTCGCCAGCGGAATCGCGAAAACCGAAGATGCTCGTGCTCGAGCTTTGCGGTGAAGGCGCGGAATGCTTGGTGGCAGAGGAACCGGAAATCAGAATGGCAGAGGACAGCAGCGCAGCTGTAAGGAGTCTCATGGGGGATTCGGTCAACGGTAGTAAGGTAGCACACGCATCATCGGGACCGCCCCCAGGTCCGTACTTCACCGTTCATCGGGCGTATTCACCAACTTCACCATCTTCACCACATTCATCAACTAGTGATACAATGGGACACGTGAAGCGCGCCACCATGACATTTCCCGACGACCTCGCCACGGCAGTGGACCGTTATGTTCAAGCGCAAGAGGTGCCACCGGCCTTGACGACCGTCGTACAAGCTGCGCTGCGTGAGTTTCTTCGCGAACGAGGTTACCTGCGACCGTTCAAACCTCTGAAGATTGCCCCAAAGGGCGGCAGCGGGCGCAGAGATGTCAGCCAGAATCACGACGCGTATCTGGCGGGCATCAAGAAATGATCCGCGCCGTGCTCGTGGATACGGGCCCACTTTACGCGGCCAACGACGAGGACGACGAACATCACGAGCGTGCATTGCGCGAATTGCAGAAACTGGCCCGCGACCGGCGCGAGATTGTCGTTCCCTACCCCGTTCTGAACGAGTGTTATTCGCTGATTCTGTTTCGGCTGGGAAGTCGCGCAGCCCTGGCTTGGCTCGCGGAGATGGCAGAAGCTTCGTTTGTCAATCCGGGGATGGAAGACTATCGCGGAGCGCTTACGCGAGTTCGAGCACTAACCGATCAGAAAATCACAATCACTGACGCGACAGTGGCCGCATTAGCCTCGCGGCTTGAACTCGAGGTCTGGACTTACGACCATCATTTCGACGTGATGCGGGTGAGAGTCTGGCGCTGATGGATGCCCTTCCCCACTATCTGCGAATCTGGCCGGTTCCGATGATTTCGTACTTCGACGAAGTCAGTTCCGGAAGGGCGAAGGGGCCGCGGCAGTGGAGTTTCTGGGTGCTGATGCCCATTTCGGCGCCGAAGCCGAATTCTGAGCCATCGGTGAAGCGGGTGGAGGCGTTCCAGTAAACCGCGGCGGAATCGATGCCGCGGAGAAACTTGCGGGCATTCGCTTCGTCCTTGGTGATGATCGAGTCAGAGTGCTTGGTGGAGAACTTGTTGATGTGCGCGATGGCGGCATCGACGTCCGGAACGACTGCGATGGCCATGCACAGGCGCAGGTACTCTTCGTACCACTCCTGATCTGTCGCAGGCGCGACTGGAAGATCTTTTGCCAGCGCCCGCGCGCGATTGTCGCCTCGTACTTCGACTCCGGCATCAATCAACTTATTCACGATGCGTGGAATGTATTCTGCGGCGATACTTTCGTGCACGAGCAATTTTTCGGCGGCGTTGCACACAGACGGCCGTTGCGTCTTGGCGTTGATGACGATTGCATCGGCCATGTTGAAGTCTGCCGTGGCATCGACGAAGATGTGGCAGTTCCCCGCTCCGGTTTCGATGACCGGCACCGCGGAATTTTCGGTGACGAACGTGATCAGGCCGGCTCCTCCGCGGGGAATGATGACGTCGACCAGCCCGCGGGCCTTGATCAAATCGTGCACAGACTGGCGCGTGGAGGAGTCGAGCAACTCGATCGCACCATCGGGCACGCCGCGCACCGCCATCATGACCTCGACGAGGCACTGATTACTTCGAGCCGATTCTTTCCCGCCGCGAAGCACGATCGCATTGCCGGTCTTGAGCGCAAGAACTGCGGTATCGACTGTGACATTGGGACGCGACTCGTAGATGATGCCGATCACTCCGAGGGGCACACGCACTTTGCGGATCCGCAGGCCGTTGGATTTCGTCCATTCGGCGAGGGTTTCGCCGATGGGATCGGGAAGGGCCGCCACTTCGCGAACTCCGCGCGCCATGTCTTTGATCCGCGAAGGAGTCAGCAGCAGGCGATCGCGCATCGCGCCTTCAAGGCCGGATGTTTCGAGATCCTCTCGATTCGCCGCCAAAATCTCGGTTTCATGCGCCTCGAGAGCATCGGCGACCGAGAGTAAGAGGCGATTCTTTTCCTCCGTCGAGAGCAGCGCCAGCTTCGAGGACGCACTTCGGGCACGAAGAAGTTTTTCCTGCGTCGTCGCGGCTGTGGTGAGCGTAGCCATCTAATTGCCCTTCGCCGGCGGGAAGTACGTGCCGATCTTGCGCGCCATTCCAAGTGTAATCGCTTGCGGATGACGTCCGTTCACAATGGCGACGTGGACTCCGCCTTCGCTCGCAAGCTGGGCGGCGCGCAGCTTGGAGATCATGCCGCCGCGTCCTAGCTTGCTCTTGCCGTTACATTGCGCTTCGATCGCGGGGGTCAGCTTGCGAATCACGCGCTGCAGCTTTGGTTTCTTGTGTCCATTGGGGACCATGAATCCATCGACATTCGTCAGCAGCAGCAGCCAATCCGCCTTGACCGCCGTCGCTAGCAGAGAGCTGAGTTCGTCGTTGTCGCCGAAAGCGCCTTCGATTTCGCGCACCGAGACGCTGTCGTTTTCGTTGACGATAGGGACCACCCCGAGCGAGAGCAGTTCCGCCAAAGCGTTCTGCAGATTGCGGTAGCGCACCGGAGAGGTGAAGTCGTCGCTCGAGAGCAGAAGCTGGGCGACCACTTTCTTTCCGAAAAACAGCCGCTCGTAGGTATGCATAAGCTTGCTCTGGCCCACGGCCGCGCAGGCCTGCATGCGGGGAACGTCGTTGGGGCGCTGGTTGAGGTTCAGGCCGGACATGCCGGCCGCAATGGCGCCTGACGTAACGATCAGGTATTCATTCTTCGACAGGTCGAACTGATCGACCATGCCGCGAAGCAGGTTGATATCGACCTGCCCTCCCGGGGCGATGAGACTGGTGCCGACTTTTATGACGACGCGCATAGAAAATGTTTGCTGGCCGGATTCGCCTTTTGTTTGGCTTTGGCAACGCCCGGTTGGAATCAACCGGCGCCCCGGCGGGGAGGGACAATATCAATATCCTGCCGTTAGAACGGCTTTCTGGCAAGTCGAAAATGCCTCGAGCACGCCGACCGTAACGGCAGAGGGGTTGCGACGCACGCGTGACCACCCGCGGCCGCGCGAATGCTACGATTACCACTTATGCCCGCCACGAATGCCACCAGCCGCTTTTCGGATCGCGTTGAAAACTATGTACGTTACAGGCCGGGATATCCGCCGGAAGTGGTGGACGCACTGCGCCGCGAGTGCGGGTTGACCGCGGATTGCGTCGTGGCCGATATCGCGTCGGGAACCGGGATTTGGACGCGAATGCTGCTGGAGAATGGCAATCCCGTCTACGGAGTCGAGCCGAATGCGGACATGCGGCAGGCCGGGGAAGGCCTGCTCGCAGGATTCGCGAATTTCACCAGCGTTGCCGGGACGGCGGAGGCGACGACGCTCGCGGATGGAAGCGTCCATTTTGTGACTGCGGCACAGGCGGCGCACTGGTTCGACCGGGTGCGGACGCGGAAGGAGTTCGTTCGAATCCTGAAGCCAAGCGGATGGCTCGTACTGATCTGGAATGAGCGGGAGATCGATTCCACGCCATTCCTGCGCGATTACGAGCAACTGCTACTGGAGTACGGCACGGATTACCAGGACGTTCGGCACGAACGCACCACCGACGCAGTGAATGAATTCTTCGACCCGCTGCCCTATCAGGAACGGACGTTTGCGATGCGGCAGGAATTCGATTATGCCGGGCTGGAAGGACGACTGCTCTCTTCCTCCTACGCGCCTGGACCTGGGCATCCGAAGCACGAACCGATGCTCGCGGGGCTGAAACGGATCTTCGACAAATATGCTTCGACCGGACGCGTCTCGGTTGACTACAAGACCCGGGTTTACTTTGGGCGGCTGGGGACAAAGTAGCTCTTCCAGATCGAAGTCAAAATCCCCACTTCTCGCAAAAGCGGCGAGAAATGGGGCACCCGGTCCTTCCTGCCTCGTTCCTTCGTAATCATCTTCTGCGCTCTACAGTTCACAATTCTTCCCCATCAAGGACATGAAGTCACACGAAGGAAATCCTCTGGTAGCATTTCCTGTTCTATCGAGAGGCTATTGTGGCTGACGAAAAATCTTTTCATATGACTCCGGAGGAATTCCGGCGTTACGGGCATGCCGTCGTGGATTGGATCGCGGACTATCAGTCCCATGTAGAGTCGTTTCCCGTGTTGTCGCAGGCGAATCCCGGACAGATTCGGGCGGCGCTACCGGCGAATCCTCCGGCACAGGGCGAGGCATTTGAGGCGATTCTGGGAGACATGAATCGCGTGATTCTGCCGGGAGTAACGCATTGGCAGTCGCCGAATTTCTTCGCCTATTTTCCATGCAATGCTTCGGGGCCCGGAATTCTTGGGGATCTGCTCTCCTCCGGACTTGGAGTGCAGGGGATGTTGTGGTCGACGAGTCCGGCGTGCACCGAACTCGAAACGCACGTCATGGATTGGCTTGTCTCGATGCTGGGACTGCCGGAGAAATTTCGTTCCACTAACAGCGGCGGAGGTGTCATTCAGGATACGGCGTCGAGCGCGGCGCTCTGCGCCCTGCTGGCCGCGCGCGAGCGGGCGACCGGATACAAGAGCAACAAGAAAGGATGCGACGGGCGGCTGGTCGCGTACGCGTCGACGCAGACGCACTCCTCGCTCGAAAAGGCGGCGATGATTGCGGGAATTGGCACCGACAATCTGCGACTGATCGAGGTCGAGGAGAAGTTGGCGATGAAGCCGGAGGCGCTCGAGTCACAGATCGAAGCTGACCGGCGGGCAGGATTGACACCGTGCTTTGTCTGCGCGACGGTCGGAACAACTTCTTCGAATGGGATGGATCCGCTGGGGGCTCTCGGGGAAATCTGCCGGAAAAATAATTTGTGGCTGCACGTGGACGCAGCGATGTCGGGGACGGCGATGCTGTGTCCGGAGTTCCGGCATTTGCAAGATGGCATGGAGTTCGCCGACAGCTACAACTTCAATCCACATAAATGGATGTTCACGAATTTCGATTGCAACTGCTTTTGGGTGGCGGACCGGAAGGCACTGATCCAGACGCTGAGCATTCTGCCGGAGTATTTGCGCAATCAGGCGACGGAGTCGGGAGCCGTTATTGATTACCGCGACTGGCACATTCAGCTGGGACGGCGATTCCGGTCGCTGAAGCTGTGGTTCGTGATCCGGCATTACGGGGTCGAAGGACTGCAGCATCACATTCGCGAGCATGTGCGGCTGGCGCAGCAGTTCGCAGACTGGGTGCGAAACGACGATCGCTTCGAACTCGCAGCGCCGGCGCCGTTGAACCTGGTGTGTTTCCGGCACAAAGGCGGAGACGCCGCAAACCAGGGGATCATGGACCGGCTGAACCAAAGCGGAGATTTGTTCCTGACGCACACGAAGCTGCATGGCAAGCTGACGCTGCGGCTATGCGTCGGTCAGACGAACACGAAGGCCCGGCACGTCGAAAGGGCGTGGCAGCGCATCAAGGAGGAAGCAAAACTGGCAAGTGTGCCAAAAGACGCAACACTAAAGATCTGAGGCAGTTCGAAGAGTGGCTGTTATGCTGTGCCGACAAGGATTTGGCGTTAATGTCGCTTCGTCGAAGTCCGGTTCTACCTGGCCGCCACCTCAGGCGATTTGGACACTGTTGTAGATTGGTAGGCTGGCTGCGAATCGCGGCAGTAATTTCCTTCCTCGCGTTGCCTCATCTATTGCAGGCATCGACCCTCTCGGGCACGGTGAAAGATCCTTCGGGCGCCCTGATCCCCGGAGCGCAAATCGAAATCACCGGAGAGAATCTGGCGCAGCCGGTCGACCTCACATCGGACACGTTCGGCAGGTTCGTTTCTCCCGATCTGAAGCCAGGAAAGTACACCATCCGCATAGTTCACGACGGGTTCGAACCCCAGGAGAAAAGCCTGGATTTGCGCGACCCATTAGACCTGGTGTTCACGCTGGCGATTGCCCGGCAACAGACCAAAGTCGAAGTTCCAGGACAGGCGCTGGCCTACGCCAATTCCGATCCGGTGTACCGAGAATTGCGTAGCGTTGGTTTAGGCGAAACGTTTCGTTTCGACAACTTCAAATTCAGCGTGGACGTCGGGGACTTTCAGTTCGAGAAAGGCACGCTGACATGGCTGAGGCCGGTGCAGGGGATCGTCACTGGCGCGGTGTTTGTCGGCGAAGGACATTTCCATCTGAGAGCCGTGACGAATCTCGACGCTCATGAGATTAGCAGGAGAACAGGCTCCGAAGAAGTAAACGAGGATTTCACCGAAGTCGTGTTTCGATTTACGGGCGAACAACGGAAGTTATTGCTTCCTGGTCTTGGCGGTCACATCGATGCCAGCGCCGAAGCAGCATCGAGTTTCAGCAACTGGCAGGAACGAATGCGGCGCCGGCGCGAGATTCCGCTCGGATTCAGCGAAGCCATGCTCGATGGCGAGAGCATGGACAATGTGGACGCGGATATTCTGGCGGCGATTGACAACCCTGAGCATCCGCCGTTCTTCAACGCTTACATTCGGGGCAAAAAGCATAAGGATTTGCGGTTCTTCGCGAGGACGCGCGTAGGCGCGATTCCCCAGCTCGATTCCCCTGAGGAAGTCGGTCTGATCAACTTCGATCCAGAGGGCATGGAGGATGGCATCTGGTATCTCGCGCACCTGAAGTCCGAATATGCAAACCATAGGGCAAGTTCGGAAGAAGACCGGCGGCTGTTTGCTACGAAGCATTACAAGATCGAAACCGTAATTGCGAAGAACCAACATCTGTTCAGCAGCGCGACGATCACGTTTGCGCCGCTGATCACCGGTGAGCGGGTGATGAAATTCGGGCTGCTGCCGAATCTTCGTGTCAGCCGCGTTCTCGACGATCAGGGGCAAAATCTCTACTTCATTCAAGAAAGCCGCAAGCAAGATGGATCGTTTTATGTCATCTTGCCAACCGCGCCTGCCGTTGGCAAAGAATCTTCGATAACCATCGAGTACGCGGGCGACAAGGTCATCGAAAATGCGGGAGGCGGCAGCTTCTATGTCAGGGCTCGCACGGCATGGTATCCGAATCTGAATGGGTTTGGTGAGCATGTGCCGTATGACCTGACGTTCAAAGTTCCGCGCCGCTACAAGGTCGTAAGCGTCGGACGATTGCAGAACGAATCCATCGATGGAGATCTCGCGGTAAGTCGCTGGGTCACGCCCATTCCCGTCGCGGTCGCCGGCTTCAATTATGGCGAGTACAAAGAAATGGAGATGCCAGATGAGATCACGCACTACAAGATCTCCGGTTATTACTTGAGCGAATTGCCGGACTCGCTCCGGAGATTCCAGATCTTGCGTACGATGGCGCCTACCAGCATGACGAAATACGTGCTGGAACAAACCCGGGCCCAATTGCAGATCTGCACGCTTTTCTTTGGTAAGAGTCCGTATGAGGATGTTTCGATTACCGAGCAGCCGGATTTCAATTTCGGACAATCGTGGCCGGACCTGGTCTATCTTCCCATTTCCGCATATACCGATTCGACGCAGCGGTGGATGCTGTTCGGGCACATCGACAATAACTTCTCGGGCTTCGTGCAGGAAGTCACCCCGCACGAAGTGGCGCATCAATGGTGGGGCCACACGGTGGGGTGGGCGTCGTATCACGACCAATGGCTGTCAGAGGGATTTGCCGAGTTTTCTGCGAGCCTGTTTCTGCAAAACGCCACCGGGAAGGACTGGCGGAAGGACTATCTGGAATTTTGGGACCGGCTGCGGCGGCGCATTCTCGACAAGAATAACTTCGGCATTGCTCCCAATGATGCCGGTCCGCTGTGGATGGGGCTCCGGCTGATTTCTCCACGAAGCGGCAATGCGTATCAGAATGTCACATATCCCAAGGGCGCATACGTGCTGCAGATGCTGCGCTCAATCATGTATAGCCAGGACGACGGAGACAAGGGATTCATCGCGATGATGCACGATTTCGTGGATAGCCACCGCGAACGCGCGGCGAGCACAGAATCGTTCAAAGCCGTAGCCGAAAAACATATGACGAAGCTCATGGATGTTGAAGGCAACCATCGCCTGGATTGGTTCTTTGATGAGTGGGTCTATGGCACGGAGATTCCGAAATATCAATTCGACTATCAGGTAACGCCGGCAGCAGACGGAAAGGCGAAGCTGCATATGACGTTGACGCAAAGCGAAGTCGACAATCATTTCTTCATGCTGGTGCCGGTTTTTGCTGATTTTGGCAAGGGCTGGATTCGAATTGGGCAAATGGGAGTCATAGGGAACAACACGCGCACCACCGACGCCGTCTTGCCGGCGATTCCGAAAAAAGTCGCCCTGAATGCTTACAAGGAAATTCTGGAGCGCTGACTCGTCAGACTCCCCTTTCCCAGAAGCTCAAGAGCTTGATGTCGCATAGAGCGCCGCGACTTCGAGGAAATGGAAGAAAGTCAGTCCGCGGGCATGGGGGCCGCATGCGGAACGGGCGTCGTCGTCCCCGCGGCGGCGGCAGACTCTGCCGGGGATTCGATCCACTTGCGGATGGCGGGCACGGCTGCGCGCGCAGCAACTTCGCCGACGCGGATCAGATCATCACAGCGCTTGAAATCGTCGTAGGCAAATCCGGCAACATCGGGTTCGATGACGAGGTCTGCGGCGCTGCGCCAAATGCCCGACATGGCGTCCTGGGCGATCGCGAAAGATTGTCCAATGACGTCGAACAAATGACGAGGAGCGCCTCCGTTGGCCCAGGTGCCTTTCAGGTGAATGGCGATCACTTTGTCGGCGCCCATCTCGCGCAGCGGCCGGGTCGCGACCGGATGGGAGAGCATACCGTCCACGTAGTAGCGGCCGCGGATTTCCACGGGCAGGAACATTCCCGGATAAGCGCAGCTGGCACGCACGGGATCGATGATCGATCCGGAGTGGAAGACGACGCCTTCGCCGGAATTGAAGTCGGTAGCGGTGACGCCGAGAGGAATGCGCAATTCCTCGAAGGTTCTGACCTTCAGTGCGCGATTGAGAAATGAAACCATGCGGTCGTTGGATGCGAAACCGTAGCGGGAAACCGTCCAGCGAGCAAAGGTCGTGAAGCGGCAACTGTGGGCAATCTCTTCGAGTTCTGCAAGCGAAACGCCGCTGCAGTAGACTGCACCGATCAGGGCTCCGACGCTGGTTCCAGTGATGACGCGCACGGGAATGTTCTCGGATTCGAGAACCTTGAGAACTCCGATGTGAGCGATGCCACGGGCGAAGCCTCCGCCTAACGCGATTCCGATTGTTGGAGAACGAGGCTCAGCGGGCGGTGGGGACTGACGGGAAAGTCCTCGGCGGAAAGCTCGTACCGAGCGAACGATGTTTCGAAAACTGCTCACAGAGAACCCCACGTCTCTGGCCCGTGATCAGCCGAACAGCTCAACCACTAGTTGATATTAAGATGCCATATTTCCACCCGAGGCTGTAAGGGCACGATTGTGCCAGTTTGCAAGCCATTGCAGGGCTTATAGCCGATGGTAACGGTTACGGTTGGCATAGCAGGAAGGTGACGAGATTCGTGTATTCCTGTTAAGTTGCGGACAGTATGGTGCGCGAGATTTCAGCCGGCGGCGTGGTAGTCCGGCACAAAGACGGCGAGTGGTGGATGGCGGCGATCGAGCCAGCCGGCGACGGGAAAGCTCCGGAACCGGGCACAACCACGGCGAGGGCGAAGAAGAAGGCCGTCCTTTGCCTGCCGAAGGGGTTGGTCGATCCCGGGGAGAAGGCTCTCGAAGCCGCTCTCCGCGAGGTGCGCGAAGAAACCGGAGTCACCACGAGTCTCGTGACCAAGCTGGCCGACATCAAATATGTATACGTGCGCTCTTGGGGCGACGGCGAACGGGTGTTCAAAATCGTCACCTTCTATCTGCTGCGTTACGAGTCGGGGTGTATCGACGACGTTTCTGAGGACATGCGAATTGAGGTCGCGCAGGCCAAGTGGGTGAAGCTGGAGGATGCTCCGAAACTGCTCGCCTATCGCGGAGAAAAACAGATGGCGAAAAAGGCAATCGACTATCTCGCCAGCCACGCGGAGGTACCACAGGCGAATTAGCAAGGCCAATTGCCCCGCTAGATAAATTCTGCCGGGGAGATTACCATTGGCAGTTCACAAGCCTGCCTGGGCCAAGTCCATGTCCCGCAAGTCCACGAACGTCTACTATTTTCCTTATGTCTTCTTTGGGCATCTCTCCCACGATCAAGACGGTTTCATCTCGAGGCCTACATATGAAGCGCATCAGCAAAGTCACCATCCTGGGCACCGGAACCATGGGCGCCCGCATCGCCGCGCATTTTGCCAATGCCGGCGTTCCCAGTTATCTGCTGGATATTGTTCCTCCTGACGCAGACTCGCCGGCGCGCAACAAGATTGCCGCCGCAGGACTCGATGCCGCGAAGAAATCGAAACCTGCCGCCTTCATGGAGCCTTCACTGGCAAAGCTCGTGACGGTGGGAAATTTTGACGACGATCTTAAAAAGCTCGGTGAGGTCGATTGGATTATCGAGGCGGTCGTCGAAAATCTGGAGATCAAGCGGGCGCTGTTGCGGAAAGTCGAAGCCATTCGCAAGCCCGGAACGATCGTCACGACGAATACGAGCGGCCTGCCCGTGGGGAAGATTGCGGAAGGATTTTCCGACGATTTCCGCTGGGCATGGTTTGGGACGCATTTCTTTAATCCGCCGCGATATATGCGGCTGCTGGAAATAATTCCGACACCCGAAGCGGATCGCGCGGCCATCGACGCGATTGCTCACTTCTGCGATGTGCGGCTCGGTAAGGGCGTGGTGATCGCGAAAGATACGCCAAATTTCATCGGCAACCGGATCGGAACTTTCTCGGTGCTGAACGTGATCCGGCTGATGCAGGAGATGGGGCTCACGATCGAGGAAGTCGATGCCCTGACGGGACAGGCCGTGGGATGGCCGAAGTCGGCGACCTTCCGCACGATCGATCTGGTCGGGCTCGACATCCTGGGGCACGTCGTCGGAAATATGACAACGAACGTGCACGATGAGCGCAGCGACCTGCGCCTGCCCGATTTCTTCCAGCATATGCTGCAGAAAAAATGGCTCGGCGATAAGACGAAGGGCGGCTTCTACAAGAAGATCAAGGGCGGAGACGGAAAGGAAGACGAACGTCTCGCCCTGGATTGGAAGACGCTGGAATATCATCCGCGGCAGAAGCCGAAATTCGCCGCGCTCGATATGGCGAAAACCGTCGAAGATACTGGAGCACGCCTGCGCATGCTGTTGGGGATGGACGGCGGCGGCTCGCACAAGGTCGACAAGGCTGGGGCCTTCCTCTGGTCGGCTCTTTCCGATCTTTGGACCTACGCCGCGAATCGCGTGCCGGAGATTTCTGACTCGGTCGTCGAGATCGATCGCGCCATGCGGCTCGGCTTTAACTGGGAGCTGGGCCCATTTGAGCTGTGGGATGCGGCCGGCGTCGAGGCGACGGTCGCGCGCATGAAAAAAGAAGGCAAGCCAGTGGCAGCAAACGTCGAGCGACTGCTCGGCTCGGGGCAGAACTCGTGGTACATCGACGATCCGAAATCGCCAGCAGGAAAGAAGTATTGGGAACTTGGAACAGAGAGTTGGGAACCGGTGCAAGTGCCTGCTGGAGTTTGGTCGGTGACAGTCGCGAAAAAGTCGAATGGAGTCGTGAAGAAAAATTCCGGAGCGTCGCTCGTCGATCTGGGCGATGGAGTGGCGTGCCTCGAGTTCCACAGCAAGATGAATTCCCTGGGATCCGACATCATCGGCCTGATCACGCAAACACTCAAGCCCGGAGGTCCCGGGGATAGCTTCGACGCGTTTGTGATCACCAACGACGCGGCGAACTTTTCCGTGGGCGCCAATCTCATGCTTCTGCTGATGAGCGTGCAGGAAGAAGAGTGGGATGACGTCGATCTGGCGATTCGACAGTTCCAAGGCATGACGCAGGCGGTTAAGTTCTCGCCGAAGCCAGTCGTTTCCGCGCCGTTCGGCTTGTGCCTTGGTGGCGGGACGGAGATCTCGCTGCATGCTCCGGCACGGCAACCACACGCGGAACTCTATACCGGGTTAGTGGAAATCGGCGTAGGGCTGCTGCCCGGCGGAGGAGGCTGCAAAGAGATGCTTCTGCGAGCCGTCGATCGCGCGGCAGCTTCGCGCGGAAAAACTTCGCCCGAAGCGCTCGCCGGATCCGTCGAGATGATGGAGGCGATGAAGAAAGCGTTCGAGACAATCGCTACCGCGAAGGTTGCAACCTCGGCGCACGAGGCGCGAGAACTTGGATTTCTGTCGGATTCCGATCGCATCACGATGAACCGCGAACGCGTACTCTCGGATGCAAAGGCGCGGGCGCTGGAGCTGGTGCGCGCCGGATACGAGCCGCCGGTGCCGCGCAACGATATCCCGGCCCCGGGTGAAAGCCTGCTTGCAGCGCTGAAGATGGGCGTGCATCTAATGCGCCAGGGAGACTTCATCACCGACTACGAAGTGAAGCTTGGGAACAAAATCGCCGAGGTGTTGTGCGGGGGAAACGTCACGCCGGGAACTCCGGTGAGCGAGCAATACATCCTTGATTTGGAGCGTGAAGGATTCAAATCGCTCTGCGGCGAACGCAAGACGCAGGAGCGGATTCAGTACACGTTGAAGACAGGGAAAACGCTGAGGAACTAGCCGCCGGAGATTTTATTTTTTGGGGGAAGCCGACATGTCGTTCTCGAAGTTACGAATCTGCATTCTGATGTTGAGTTTTCTGGTGCTGACGGGCGCAGCGGGCCTTGCGCAGAAGGACGCTCCCGCCAAAGAGTCGGCTCCAGATGTGCCGGATG
Organism: Candidatus Acidiferrales bacterium; assembly: GCA_035507635.1. Classification (GTDB taxonomy): domain Bacteria; phylum Acidobacteriota; class Terriglobia; order Terriglobales; family Acidobacteriaceae; genus Sulfotelmatobacter. The sequence continues at coordinate 1,691 of DATJOA010000152.1, read as the reverse complement.
CGATCGCCGTCCCGGCCGGACTGGAGCCGGTGCTGTTCACGCATGCTTCGGGGGCACAGATTTACACCTGTGCAGCCGCAGCGGACGGAAAATACAAATGGACGCTCAAGGCGCCCGACGCCGAACTGAAAGATCGCAAAGATAAGGTGATTGGGCAGCACTCCGCCGGGCCGACGTGGAAGTTGAAAGATGGCAGCGAGGTGACCGGCAAAGCGGTCGCGCACGTCGATTCGCTCGACCCTGAGTCGGTACCGTGGCTGCTAGTCGATGTTGTTACGAATTCGAAGAAGGGCGCGCTGGCGGATGTAACCAAGATTCAACGTGTCCACACGCACGGCGGCATGCCCGGCAATGACGCCTGCGATGAGTCGCACAAAGGGACCGAGACGAAGAGTAATTACACGGCGGACTATTACTTCTTTGCGCCGGCGAAGTAGTGTTGCATCAACTTTTTTGCGCGCGCGTATGCGTGTCCTGGAACGAGTCGCAGTTCAGGTAGGAGTTTGGGAGAAATCTTATGCGCGAAGTCATTATTGCTTCTTCTGTACGTACACCGGTCGGTCGGGCTTACAAAGGAACGCTCCGGGGGACGCGTCCGGATGAACTTGGGGCGGTCGCGATCAAGGGCGCGCTGGAACGCGTGCCGCACCTCGATCCGAAGGAAATCGAAGACGTGATTCTCGGCTGCGCCATGCCTGAAGCTGAGCAAGGGATGAACGTAGCCCGCATCGCATCGTTGCGAGCAGGATTGCCCGTGGAAGTCTCGGCATTGACGATCAACCGGTTCTGCTCGTCGGGTCTACAGGCCATTGCGATGGCAGCCGAGCGAATTATGAGCGGTGGAGCAGAAGTTATTGTCGCCGGCGGCACAGAATCAATGACGATGATCCCGATGGGCGGCCACAAGATCTCGCCGAATCCGTGGCTGGTCGATCACTATCCCGATGCGTACCTCTCAATGGGATTGACGGCGGAACGAGTCGGGCAGAGATTCGGAATCACGCGCGAGGCGGCGGACGAGTTCTCGCTGCGCAGCCATCAGAAGGCGCTGGCGGCGATTGCGGCGGGCAAGTTCGACGATGAAATCGTGCCCGTCCCGGTGAGCTTCACCACTCCGAATGGATCGAAACCGAAGCGGCAGGAGATCGTGTTCAAGGTAGATGAAGGTCCGCGCGCGGATACGTCGATTGAGGCGCTCAGTGGGCTCAAGCCGGCATTTCATGTGAAGGGTACAGTGACCGCGGGCAATTCATCACAGATGTCCGACGGCGCCGCGGCCGCCGTCGTGATGTCGGCCGAGCGCGCGAAGGCGTTGGGCATCAAGCCGCTGGCGCGATACATTTCGTTCGCGACGGCTGGATACAAGCCGGAGGAAATGGGACTGGGGCCGGTGTTCGCGATTCCGAAGGCGTTGAAGATGGCGGGGCTGAAGCTCGAAGACATCGGCGTGATTGAGTTGAACGAGGCCTTTGCGGCTCAGTCGCTGGCGGTGATCAAAGAAGCTGGACTCGATCCGGAAAAAGTCAATCCGAATGGAGGAGCGATCGCGCTGGGGCATCCGCTGGGTTGTACGGGAGCCAAGCTGACCGCGACGGTGATCCGCGAGATGAAGCGGCGAAATGCGCGATACGGCATGGTGACGATGTGCGTCGGCGGGGGCATGGGCGCCGCGGGAATTTTCGAAAACCAGT
>DATJOA010000151.1:0-10740 GCA_035507635.1 Candidatus Acidiferrales bacterium | reverse complement strand
GGGTCGACAGCCGGATAAATTCCGATTTCCGTCAATGCGCGCGAAAGAACGGTGGTCGCATCGAGGTGGGCAAACGTCGTCGCCGGAGCAGGATCGGTCAAGTCGTCGGCAGGAACGTAAATCGCCTGCACCGACGTGACGGATCCTTTCTTCGTCGACGTGATGCGCTCCTGCAGTTCGCCCATTTCTGTCGCGAGGTTCGGCTGATATCCCACGGCGCTCGGCATGCGACCCAGCAGCGCGGACACTTCCGAACCGGCCTGTGTGAAGCGGAAGATGTTGTCGATGAAGAGCAGAGTGTCGGCTCCCTCAGCATCGCGGAAATATTCGGCGACGGTGAGTCCGGTCAGCGCGACGCGGAGACGCGCTCCTGGCGGCTCGGTCATCTGTCCGTAAATCAGGGCGGCTTTTGATTCCGCGGGCTTGCCCGGTTTGATCACCCCCGACTCGGTCATTTCCAGCCACAGGTCGTTGCCTTCGCGGGTGCGCTCGCCAACGCCGGCAAACACGGAGAATCCGCCGTGATTTTTGGCGACGTTGTTGATGAGTTCCATGATGACGACGGTTTTGCCGACACCGGCTCCGCCAAACAATCCGATCTTTCCGCCCTTCAGGAACGGCTGGATGAGATCGATGACCTTCACGCCGGTCTCGAACATCTCGGCGGTTGTGGCCTGCTCGTCGAATGCCGGGGCGAGGCGATGGATCGGCATCCTTTCTTTGTAGTCGATCGGGCCGAGTTGATCGACGGGCTCGCCAATAACGTTCATCACGCGCCCGAGCGTGCCGCGGCCAACGGGCACGGAAATCGGGCCACCCTGGTCGATGGCCTTCATGCCGCGCACCATGCCGTCTGTCGGCTCCATCGCGATGCCGCGGACGCGTCCTTCGCCAAGGTGCTGCTGCACTTCCAAAATGACGTTGATGGGCGAGGGGACGTTGAATCCGTCACTGACCACCTTCACGGCCTGATAGATCGGAGGCAGGCTGCCCTCGGCGAACTGTACGTCAACCGCGGGTCCTGCAACTTGGATAACATGTCCTACGTTTTGAGCCATATTAAGCTTCTAGCTACTAGCTGCTAGCTCCTAGCTTTGCGCTAAGGCGTTGTGCGACCGCCTGTGAAATTTTTTTCCAATTCAATCGTCACTGCCGTTTTGCTAGAAGCTAGTAGCCAGAAGCTAGCAGCTTCTTTACATTGCCGCCGCGCCGCTTACGATCTCGATGATCTCCTTCGTGATCTTTGCCTGACGGGCGCGGTTCATTACCAGCGTCAGTGAATCGATCATGTCGGTCGCGTTGTTGGTGGCCGAATCCATGGCGGTCATGCGGGCCGCATGCTCCGCCGCCACCGACTCCAGCAGCCCGCGGAAAATCTGTATGCTCACGTACTTGGGCAAGAGCGCGCGGAACAGCTGATCGGGCGGTTGTTCGTAAATATAGTCGACCTGCGCTGTACCGAATTCCGAACCACCTTCGGGCGCACCTTCCGTCGTTCGCAGGCCGACACCGGCCGTTACCGCCGCCGCCTTCGCTCTCTTCTTCTCTTCCTCGCTAAGTTCTTCAGCAAGGCGCACAGTCTGCTCGCCGATCTCCTCGATGGGAAGAATCTGTTCCACAATCAGCCGCTGCGCAATGACCGACTTGAACTCGTTGAAGACAACATAGACCGAATCGATTTCTTCGCGGCAGTACCGTTCAATCACGTTCTCGGCCAGCGCGGACGCCTGGGCAAACTCCACTTTGCCGAGAATGCCGACATGCTCGCCGGTGATTTGAATAGCGCCGGAGCGCTCGCCCGCCTCCGGCTCAGCTTCGATCGATTCCTGCAGTTCGGCCAGACTGCGGGTCTGCACCTTTGCCGCCGGATATCGCCGCCGCAGGAAATCGCGCCCTTTTCGGCCTACGGCTTCGATGTCAATGTTCTTTCCAGCTTTCTGATCAAGGAACCGAAGCGCCGCCTTCGTGATATTCGTATTGAATGCGCCGGCCAATCCTTTATCGCCCGTGACCACGATCAGCAGAATGTTCTTTTCCGGCCGTTGCGCCAGCAGGGGATGCTTCGGCTCTCCGGTTTCAGGATCGTAAATCTCGGCGCGAGCGACCAGCGACTTCAGGACATTCGTCAGCATCTGTGCATACGGACGCGCAGCCAGCGCGCGTTCCTGCGCGCGGCGCAACTTTGCCGCCGAGACCACCTTCATGGCCTTGGTGATCTGCCGCGTGTTAATCACGCTGCGGATACGCCGCCGGATGTCGAGAATATTCGGCATGAATCAGTCGTTGGTAGTCAGTCGCTAGTCGTTAGTCAATCCAAACCCATTGTCATCCTGAGCAAGGACTTTGCTTTCGCTGAAGGCGAAGCAAAACCGCAGTCGAAGGATCTCTACCTCACAACCGCTCTACTTCGCCACAGCCTCTCCCTGGCTCACAAACTGCTGCTTCGCCTGCTTGATCAAATCCTGCATCTGCGCTTTCAGGGCATCATCGAGAACCTTCTTCTCCATGATCGTGCGCAGGATGCCGGGATTGGTCGCGTCCACGTACTTATAGAGCTCTTTCTCGAACTCGCGCACCTTGTCGACAGGCATATCGTCGAGGAATCCGCCCGTACCGGCCATGATGATCAGAATCTGCTTCGAGAATGGCAACGGCGAAAATTGATTCTGCTTCAGCAATTCGACGAGCCGCTGACCGCGATTCAGCTGAGCCTGGGTGGCCTTGTCGAGATCGCTGCCGAACTGCGCGAATGCCGCCAGTTCGCGGTATTGCGCCAGCTCCAGCTTCAAGGTTCCAGCCACCTGCCGCATGGCTTTGATCTGCGCGCTGCCGCCGACGCGGCTCACCGACAAACCGACGTTCACTGCCGGCCGCACGCCCTGGTTGAACAGATCAGTTTCGAGATAGATCTGGCCGTCAGTAATTGAGATGACGTTCGTCGGAATGTACGCCGAAACATCGCCAGCCTGGGTTTCGATGATCGGCAGCGCCGTCAGCGACCCGCCACCATTCTTGTCGCTCAGCTTGGCCGCGCGCTCCAGAAGCCGCGAGTGGAGATAGAAGACGTCTCCGGGATACGCTTCGCGACCCGGCGGCCGCCGCAACAGCAACGAGATTTCACGGTACGACGCGGCGTGCTTCGACAGGTCGTCATAAATCACGAGCGCGTGCCGCTTTGTGTCGCGGAAATGTTCGCCCATCGCGCAGGCAGCATAAGGGGAGATGTATTGCATCGGCGCGGGCTCGGAAGCCGAGGCAGCGACGACGATCGTGTACTCCATCGCGCCGTAGTCCTCGAGAATCTTGACGACCTGCGCGATCGACGACCGCTTCTGTCCGATCGCGTTGTAAATACAAATGAGATCGTTGCCCTTACTGTTGATGATCGTGTCGAGCGCGACTGCGGTCTTGCCGGTCTGACGGTCACCAATGATTAGCTCGCGCTGTCCGCGGCCGATCGGGATCATGCTATCAATGGCCTTCAATCCGGTCGCCATCGGTTCACGCACCGGTTGACGATCGATGACGCCCGGAGCCAGCCGCTCCAGCGGGATGAATTTATCGCTCGAGATCGGACCCTTGTCGTCGATCGGCTGACCGAGCGAGTTCACGACGCGGCCAATGAGAGCATCGCCGACCGGCACGCTCATGATGCGGCCCGTGCGCTTAACCTCGTCACCCTCTTTGATTTCTGTGTATTCGCCGAGCAGCACCACGCCGACCTGGTCTTCTTCCAGGTTCATAGCGATGCCGGCCACGCCGTGCGGGAACGATAACAGCTCGCCGGCCATCACCTTGTCGAGACCGTACACTCGTGCGATGCCGTCGCCCAGCGTGATGACGGTGCCCGTTTCGTCCACGGAGATCTGCGATTCGTAGTTCTCGATCTGCTCGCGGATCAGCTTTGTAATTTCGTCTGCCTTGATTTGCGCCATAGAATCAGCTCTTAGCTTCCAGCTGTTAGCTCTTAGCTTGCCGTAGCGCGCCAAGCGCCACGCTCAAGCACAACATGCCTTTGCTGCAAAATTCTTAGCGGGATATATTCCCCGCTAAGAGCCGAAGGCTAAGAGCTAATAGCTTCTTTAATTCTTTCCAGCTGCCCCTTCACTGAACCGTCGTAAATCGTGCTGCCAACGCGGACCACCGCGCCGCCAAGCAGCGCGGCATCCAGCCCGTAGGTTGCGCGGACTTTCTTGCCGGTCGTCTTTTCAATCTGCGCCTCGAGGGCTCGCTTTTCTGCGTCGCCTAACTGCCGCGCGCTGGAAATCTGTGCTTCGGCGAATCCCAGGCGGGCATCGAGGTCTTTCTCGAGTTCGTCGACAATGCGTTCCAGGAAATGCAAGCGGTGGTGGTCGATGAGCACGGCGATCAAATTGCGCACGGGCTTATCGATGCCCTCCCGTTGGATGATTGCGTCGAGCAAGTTTCGCTTTTGATCCGCCGGAACGGCGGGATTGTCCCAAACGCGCCGCAATTCGACGCTCTCCGCCATCAGAGCGACGATCCTGCGGAGCGCTGCAACGGCGCGACCGGCATCGATGTGCTCGTCAAACACAACATCCGCAAAAGCCCGGGCATAGGTTGCGGCGACGGAAGCCATTCCTCTAGTTCCCGTCCTTTCCCGCCTCTGGGACAGCGCCTAATTGACCGGCAAAATTCCGCACCAAGGCCTGATCGGTCGAGGCGTCGACGTGAATCTGTTTCTTCGCCAGCGTGACCGCCAGATCGGCCGCATAGGCGGTGAGTTGGCGCCGGGCCGCTTTCCCCGCAGCCGAAATTTCTTGTTCCGCCGATGCGATAATCTTGCGTGCATCTGCCTCGGCCGCGGCCTTGATCCGCGCGACTTCGGCAGCGCCTTCCTTTTCGGCGGCCTCGCGCATCTTGCCGATTTCCACGTCGAGCTTCATCAGGCGGGATTCAATCTCTGCCAACTTCTGCCGAGCCTCGGCACTGGCATTTTGCGCCTCTTGCATCGCCCGCTGTATTCCTTCGGTGCGATTGCGGAAGATCGACGGGAGATATTTGCGGCCAGCCCAGATCACCAATGCGACGATTACGGCGAAATTGATGATCATGCCGAGCCAGTAGGAATTCTGGAGGCTTAGACCCGTGATCCGCGAGATCAGACCAACGGAAGCTGAGTGCTTGAACTCGTCCATCGAATCTTTTTCTTCGCCGGCGGCTTCGCGGCTCTCGTGCGCCAGCTGATGCCCGGGGCCGTCGTGCTGCCTCACTTCATCGCCACTCTGCTGGTACTGCTGTGGACTCGGAGCCTGCTCCTGAGCACGGACGAACACGCCCGAACCCGCTCCCGACAATAACAAGGCGAGCAGCAGGTATCGGATAATCCTTGTCGGATTTGTGTACGGAATCATCCGCGCCCCGCTCCCGCCGGCTGCAACACTCGACGCATAATCTCCTGCGCCAGATCCTCAGCCTCGGCGCGCAAGCCTTTTTCCGCGGCGCTGCGGTCAGCCTCGATCGCAGCCTTGGCTGACTGCACCTGTGACTGCGACTGCAAGCGCGCCTGGCTTACCGCATCGGTGCGCGCCTGTACTGCCGCTTGCCGGCGCGCTTCCTGCGAACGGAATACTGCGGCTCGCGCCTCCCGCAGTTTCTGCTCGTATTCGGCTGTACGCGCCTCCGCGGCTGCGACGTCAGCTTTTGATTTCTCGATCGCTCCTTCGGTCTTCGCCCGCCGCTGCTCCAGCACAGCACGGAGCGGCTTGTGCACGATCACCGTATAAAGCGCGTACAGGATCGTCAGCAGAACCACCGTCGGGATGGCTCCGAGCAGTAATTCGCCTAATTGCTGCAGTGTCTGATCCATGTAGCGATGAGAGACCGGAAAATGAGGGCTATGTAAACGTGTAAGTCTAACTGCCAGATTCGTTTAATGTCAACGCAAGACCGATTTAGCGGGGAGGAAATTTGGGGGATTCCCAAACCGGTCTTGCAAGAGCCCATCTACTTCAAATAAAGGGGGTTGTCGTGCCGATGGTTTTTGGCCTTCGTGGCAACCCGGCACCATGCAGTTTTTCTGCACATATTCCTTGACTTCGGGGTAAAGAGGACTAGCATAGAGATATCACCTCCGATCCAATTCAGGATCGAATGGGCCGTTAGCCAAGGAATGTCACCGCTTCTTGGTTGTCGGCCCATTTTAATTGCGAAAATCAAGATTCCCGTATTGGCGCAAGGTTCTTACTTTAGTAACCGCCTTGGCCCCATTCCCTCTCTACCCTCCCAGATTCGTATGCTGTAATCGATTGGTCCCTGGAAGAGTCTTCAATCCTTCGTCCCAGCCCGACCGGGCCGTTTCGCAGGAGCTTTTGTGAATCGCAGAGTTGTACTTCTCGTCTGCCTGCTCGCCCTGGTAGTGGTGTGGCGTGTTTCCAAGTCGTCGGTACAGTCCAGCAACGCCGCCGCTCCGCTGGTGCCGGCAATGGACGGCAGCCGAGTCTACTTCGTTCCGATTGGATCTTTTCCAGCCGACGAACTGGATCCTCTTGTCGAGTACTACCGCCAGAAATACAGCCTGGAAGTCACCGTCGTAAGAAGTGTCCGCCTGGAAGACTCGGCGCGCGATCCAGCTCGTCAACAGTTCGTCGCTGAAAAGCTGATTTCAACCGTTCGGGCGGGACTCCCCAAGATTGGGAAGGATCCCAAGGCAATCCTGATCGGATTTACCTCGGAAGACATGTTCACCACGTCACAGAACTGGCAGTTCACTCCTGGTTGGAGGGATGCACGCACTCGAACTGCGGTCGTGTCAACGGCCCGGCTGCATCTGCCCAGCGACGACCAGGCGTTTGCCGCGGATATCGCCAGTACGCGCCTGCGGAAGATCGTGACCAAAGATATTGGGATTATGTATTACGGGCTAACTCTGAGCGCCGATCCCAAGAGCGTCCTTTATAAACAGATTGCAGGCGTCGAACAACTGGATCAGGCGGGCGAAGAGTTCTGAGTCGCTGAGGTAGTTGCGCACTTTAAATCTAGAGCAGACTGCAGATCAGTGGACCGTGGTCGGATACGGCTGCGCATAATAACCAGTCCTCGTCCGGGCGCTGAGCCCGGGTTTATCAACCTTCACCTGCAAGGCATGATATTCGTCAGGATGGTCCGCCGGCGGCGCATCGAACGACAACGTGTAAAACGCCTTCGCATCGCCGAGAGGAGCCGCAAGCAACTTCTGCAGATCATTGCTTGAATTCAGCACCATGCCTCCGCTTTGGGTCGCAAGGACCTGTAGCGCGAGATTTCCGCTATCGACCTTCCGTGCGTTCGGCACTCCTTTCAGAAAGCTCTGGTAATAAAAGGCTCGGAAACTGCCGGCATCGCCCGTTCCCAGAGGATCAATGCTGTAGAGTGTGACCCGCGCATCCCGCAGCTGCCGCGAGAAGTCGACCACGCTGTTGAAGAGCATCCTCTCATCCCTGTTCGTGAGCTGAATACTCGGCCCCGAGAGCAGGGGCCATCCTGGACTGATCCAGAGCAGTAACTTTCTTCCCGGTCGTCCTTCTTCGTAACGCGTGATTCGTTCCAGCGTCTGGAGCGAAAGCTGGAGCCGCTCTGACGCGCCCCAAAATCCGGCGGAACGCCGAAGGGATCGAAGCCCCGGCTGGTTCGCCCCGAGTCCGTCGGCCAAGACATTCCCATCGCGCGTGGATTCCGGTTGCATCTGCTGGGAAGCGTCGCTGAAGATCGCCAGCGACATCGGGAGCGGAAGCTGGCCATTGTTTTGTCGCAGGAATTTTTGCAGTTGTTGCGTCTCGAAAATGACGCTCTGAATCGAAGCATTTACCCCATCCACGAGGATAATCGCTTGCACCGGTGGGTCGCTGGGTTCAGTCGGTTCCGAGGCATGAAAGGAGGTGATCTTGGCCGGCGTCTTGTCGTCGAGAATCGTGAAGTCCTGTTCCTGCAAGCCGGATATGGGCTTGCCAGATTTATCAGTCACAACGACATCCAGCAGAATCCTGTGGCCGGCCGCTGGTTGAGCTGGAACCAGAGCCGGATGGGTTGCTTGCGATGCCGCCAGCACGGCTGCAAGACAGAGGACGAATGGAGGCAAGATCACGCAGCGCACGGTCACCTCGTCGCCCCAAGCAACGCTCACTTTATCATGAGACACGCACAGGCTCCCGCACGACGAATTGCCTCAGTCTCCGCAAGACCGATTCGGGAGCATCCGCATCTAACTCGACCATTCCATCCTGATATTCGCGCGAATGAATTCGCGCGCGGGCCTCGAGCAAGGCCAGCATTTTGCCTTCTTCTTGGGGCACGAGCAGGTGAACCCGCCTGACCGGATCGTCTTCGATCATTTTGTCGATCCTCCGCAGCAGCACGGCCAGGCCAGTACCTTCCACGGCAGAAACGTACACAGTATTTGAACCTTCGCGCGCGGCGTCGGATAGCAGAGATTCCGCGACTTCCTCGTCGAGCAGATCAACTTTGTTCATCACGCGCAGCCGCGGCTTGTTCTCGGCTTCGAGTTCTTTCAGGACGATTTCCACTTGTGCATCCTGTTCCGCCGACATCCTGCTACTCGCATCCGAGACATGCAGAATTAACGATGCCCGCTGCACCTCTTCCAATGTGGCGCGAAATGCGGAAACCAGCGTGTGGGGCAAATTCCGGATAAATCCCACGGTGTCGGAGAGCAGCACCTTCCGTTTGGAAGGCAAATCGACGCCGCGAATTGTGGGATCGAGGGTGGCGAACATTTTCGGCGAAGACAGCACTCCGGCCCGGGTCAGCGCATTGAATAGCGTCGATTTTCCCGCATTGGTATAGCCGACCAGCGCCACCGTCGCGACCGGAGCCGACTCGCGCCGCTGCCGCTGTTGCGCGCGAATGCGCCGAACATTCTCCAGCTGTTGTTCCACATGCCGCACGCGCCGGGCAATCTTTCGGCGGTCGGTTTCGAGCTGCGTTTCGCCAGGGCCTCTCGTACCAATGCCGCCGCCAAGCTGCGACATCTCAACGCCTCGTCCGGCCAGGCGCGGCAGCATGTATTGCAGCTGCGCTAGCTCGACTTGCAACTGGCCTTCGCGGGTTCGCGCATGCCGCGCAAAAATGTCGAGGATGAGCTGCGTTCGGTCGATCACCCGGCGCTCGATGATTCTCTCGATATTCCGCTGCTGCGACGGACTGAGATCGTGATCAAAGAGCAGAACATCGGCATCGACCGACGCAGCCGCTCCAGCAATTTCCTCTAGCTTGCCCGCTCCGATCAACGTCGCCGGATCAGGCCGGTCGCGGCGTTGCAGGATCTCGCCAACAACGCGGGCTCCGGCACTTTCGGCCAGCGTACGCAGTTCCGCCAGGGATTCGTCCGCGTCAAATTCCGGAATGTTCGGCTTGCCGTCAGTCCTTTTGGCAGTGGCCCTCGCCTGCACGGCAGCATCGCGTGCAACGGACGCCTGCGCCGTGACGGTTCCCTTCCCGCTCTTGCGCGCACGCACATCGAGTCCTACGAGGAAGGCGCGCTCGCGCTCTGGCTGTTCTTGAGTTTCAACCGTGCCGAAAGGCACACTTCGGCTGTCACGCGCGGTCCCGCGAGATTTCTTGCGATGAGAACTTCCCAAGCCGAGAAAGCCTATCCTTCAGTTCCTGAAGCAGTCGCCACAGTCGCGGCCGTCGCCGTTCCCGCGACCGCTTTTTCAGGATGCGGCGCGTGCGACATATGCGTCGCCGGCACGCGCCCCATCACCACGGTCGAGATGGCATGCTTGAAGATGAGTTGCTCCTGACCGTTCGCCTCCAGCACAACGGAGTACTTGTCAAAGGAGCGGATTCGGCCCGTCAGCTTGACTCCACTGAGCAGATAAATCGTGATGCTCGCTCTCTCTTTGCGGGCCGTGTTAAGGAAGGAATCCTGAATGTTCTGCGCCGGCTTATTGTTATCCATAGCCGATCTCCTCGATTGGTGAACTACGAACGTTCCAACAACTGCCCACGCAGCCTGCCGTGGCCAGGCAAAGCAAACAGCGTGTTCCAGAAGCCTTCCCACCTGCCTCGGGAACAAGGGGGGACATTCCCGCCTTCGCGCATCGTACTTCTGCACTCTACGCATCAGCGGGCAGATGGAAGTACGATACGGCGATCCGGCCCGCTTTTCAACCGGGAACTTATTTCCCTTCGATCTCAACTAACCCCGGTAGTACACGAACCAATTCCTATGCTGCGTTCGGGAGACGCCGGTCAGGCGATGGCTACTGGAAAGTCCGCATCTCCTTTGCCAGTTGACACGCCCGGCTGGCCAAGAGCAGACTTTCCACGGCTCGACCGTTCAACGGAGACGGTGAGCTCGCTTTCTGTTTCAGATTTGTAGGCTGTCGATTCTCGCCGATGCCGCCAGTAGTCGGGCATTCGGAGACCCATAACCTAAATCGAGCTGAGGGGAATAACGATGCAATCCTTCGTTGCAGTCGCAGCCACCGTCGTCATGCCTACAATCACGGGAAGCGAAGCCGCCATGTTGATTTTGCGCTGGTTCCACTTCCTCGCCGGCATTACCTGGATCGGCCTGCTCTACTTCTTCAACCTGATCAACGTGCCGTTCATGAAGCAAGTGGACGCCGCGGCCAAGCCCAAAATTTTCCAGAATCTCACGCTGCCCGCTCTCAACTGGTTCCGCTGGAGCGCGCTCGCCACGGTCTTTCTCGGTTTTTGGTACTGGGGGCAGTTCCTCGTCGGCCCCGACGCCGAACGCCAGGGCGGAGGCGGCGG
>DATJOA010000150.1:0-18424 GCA_035507635.1 Candidatus Acidiferrales bacterium | reverse complement strand
GCCTGTCCCAAGAAGATGAACACCACGCCTAGTACGAATTGTGTGAGCAGCGCTACCCACGGTGTTTTCCATCTTGGGTGCAGCGATCCAAATGCTTTCGGCAGGAAGCGGTCGATTCCGGCCACAAAGGGAAGCCGTGCTACAGCTGCCAAATAGGCGCCCGCAGCACCGATATTGCTCAATGCAATCAAGAATGCGGCCAGCGGCAGGACTCCGGGAAACCCAATGCGCGACGACGTGGCTGATACGGCCTGCACCAATCCCTGCAGATCGTTGACACCCTTGGGTGGTAGCGCCAGCAGTACGCAGACAGTTCCTAGGATGTAGCAGATGGTAACGGTGACTCCTCCGGAGAGAAGTGCGAGGGGAATTGTGCGGCGGGCGTTCTTGATCTCCTCGCCCATGAACGACGCGGTCTCGCATCCGCCGAAGGCAAAGGTCAGCACCGACCAGAAGATGATGTCGTTGAAGTGCGTGCTCGGCGTCATCGAATGCACGGTGAACGAAGTCGCCGATCCGAAGCGGTGCCACGCGATGAATCCCATGACGATGACGATGACGACGGGGATCCACATGGCCAGCGCGCCAACATTGTGAAGCCACTTGCCGACGTCGAGCCCAACAATGTTAAGCAGAGTCGCTGCGGTCAGAGTGAGCAGCGAAAAAACAATGTAGAAAGTTGCGTTGCCCGAAAGATGCTCCCATTTCGCCTGCTGCATAAACAGAATGTTGCTGGCGGCGAAATAGAGCACGGCAGGGAAGTACGGCAGGTTGCTGGTCCAGTACGTCCACGCGGACATGAAGCCGGAGAAGTCTCCGAAGGCCCGCTTGCTCCAGACGTAAAGGCCGCCCTCGTTCGGATAACGCGAGGACAGCTCAATCACCGATAGCGCCAGCGGAGTGTAGAAGCAGAACCACGCGCCCACCCAGATGACGATCGAACTCGGTCCGGCGGCCGCTGCGGTCGCGATCCAGCGCAGGCTGATCCCGGTGATTACATAAAACAGCAGCAGGTCGCGGAATCCCATGACCTGCCGCGGGCGGTTGGGATCTTCCGCTTCGGCGATGGAGACGCCGGGCGATAGAAAGCCGATCCGGTCGGTGCGGGGCTGGGATTTGATTTCCGCCAAGGACGTGTCCCGGGGTCAGGCTGCAACGAGCGAGAACAAGAGGAATAACACCGAGACGAAGGAGGAGCAAGGCGAAAATGCTCTTCTCAGGATGCGGCTGCCTTGCGATTGCTCCACTTCCAATACAGGTACCCGGGCACGCCGATCAGCACGATCGCCGTTCCCCAGAATGCTTCTGACGGGCGCGTGATGATCGTGTTCAGCGTCCAGGCCGCGCCGATGATGACGTAGATCGCGGGCAGCCACGGGTAGCCGGTACAGCGGTACGGACGCGGGATGTCAGGCCGCTTCCAGCGCAGCAGGAACATGCCGATCACTGTCAGCGTATACGAAAGAACCATACCGTAAATGACGTACGTATAAAGCTGGTCATAGCGGCCGCTGACGGTCAGAGCCGCGGCCCAAACGCCTTGCCCGATGAGGCTGAATGCGGGCGTGCGCCACTTGGGATGGATTTCGGCCATGCGCTTGAAGAAGACGCCATCCTGCGCCATCGCAAGATACACGCGGGCTCCCGACAGCGTGCAAGTCGCAGCGGCGCTGAAGCACGAAACCGCGATCATGAGCGACAGCCAAACGGCCGCTTGCGGCGAGAACAGCGCGACGGCCGCGGCGTGAGCGATGGTCTCATGGGCGGCAATCTCTTTCATCGGCAGCGCATATATATATGTCAGGTTCATGGCGATGTAGATCGCACCTACGGCGAGAACACCGAGAAGCATCGCGCGCGGAACGTTTTTCCGTGGCTCCTTTACTTCGCCGGCGACCCAGGTGATGTAAACCCATCCGTCATAAGCCCAGAACACGGCGATCAAACCCACGCCCAGCGCCGAGATCAGCTGTCCCGGGCTCAATCCAATAGTCAGGGGAACTCCATTGGAATGGAAGTTCGACCAATGACCTTTGCCAATCGCGAAGCCCAGCAGGACGAATCCTGCCATCGCCAGGAATTTTGTCCACGTAGAAACGTTCTGCAGTAGCGCGCCCCAACGCAGACCCACCACATTGACGTACGTCAAAACGGCGATCAACACCAGAGCAAACACATGCGCGCGGGTCACGACGATTCCAAGAACCGAGAACACGACGTGTTCCTGCGAAACGAGGGGGACGACTTGTCCGGCATACGCGGCCGATGCGACCGAGAGAGCCGCGATGCTGCCTCCGTTGGCAACGGCGAACAGCATCCAGCCATAGAGAAACGCAACTAGATCGCCGTAGGCCTCGCGCAGATAGATGTACTGTCCGCCGGAGTCAGGGAACATCGACCCGAGCTCGGCAAAGGCGAAGCATGCGCAGAGAGAGATCAAAGCGCCAAGCACCCAGACCAGGATGAACAGCACCGGCTGGGGCAGGGGCGTGGCGATATCTTTCGCAGTCAGAAAAATCGAGGATCCGATGATGCCGCTCACCAGCAGCAGAACCGAATCGAGCAGGCCTAACCCGCGGACCAGTGTTGGTTTTGAGTCGGATGTTTCGTTTGTGTGGTTGATCGCGGGCAAGACCGGGGTAGGTTCCATTATCCGATTCCGAGTTCGTCGGGCGATTCCAGGGGAGTTCCGCAGCGGCGGCAAATTACGGCCGAGCAATCTCCGCAGACCAGCGGATCATCCACTTCGCGCGCGCAATTGGGACAGTATAGTGGGCCGGGGCCGGGCTTCGGTGGCGGATTCTGCGGGTTCGTGGCCATCAGGAAGAGAACTCTAGCACATTGCCAAAGCCGCCGCCGAACACTTCGTGAACCCTGGCGGCCTGGGTGGTTATAGAATTTAAGCGCTAGAAACCAGAAAGGTCACAAAGTTCCACGAAGGATTCCATGTCCGAAAAACCACAGACCCCCGACGAGAAGCTGCAACAGGAATTCAACCGCTGGGCCTCGGCCGGCGAAGGCCCGAAGATGGAGCAGCATCACCTCAACATTACCGAGAAGACGATTCGCCTGATGAACCTCCGTCCGGGAGAGCGCGTCCTCGACCTCGGTTGCGGCTCGGGATGGGCAACTCGCCTTCTGGCCCGGCTGGTCGGGGATGGTCCTGAAGGATTCGGCCAAGTCGTCGGCGTCGACGTTTCCGACGAGATGGTGCGGCAGGCGCGCGAGGCGTCGAAAGATTTCGACAACATCCTCTATGTCTGGGGTTCGGCTCAGCAGATTCCATGGGAAGAGAATTTCTTCGATAAAGTTCTCTCGGTCGAATCGTTCTACTACTACGCCGACCAGGACCGTGCGCTGATGGAATTATTTCGAGTCATGGCGCCGAAAGCGAGATTGTTCATCCTGATCAATCTTTATAAAGACAATCAGTACTCGCTTCAGTGGGTGGACAAGTTGAACGTTCCGGTGCATGTGCGCTCGGCCGCGGAATACGTCGAGCTGCTGAAGAAGCATGCGTTTGAAGAAGTCGAGGCGCGTCGCATTCCGGACGACACGCCCACTCCCGACGATTACAAGACGAAATCGTTCAAAAGTCTGGAAGACCTGCGCGCATTCAAGCGCGAGGGCGCACTCCTGCTGATGGCCTCAAAGCCGGATCTGCGAACACCGGCACCGGGCTACACCATTTATTAGCAGCGGCCGCCACACGCTATGAGCCACTAGATCGAGTCATCATCTCCATTCGAATGATTCCGATCCCTCACCGGACTCATAGCGTGTCCATCCTGCGCGTGATGAATCTCTACTCTCCCATTCACATCCGACAGCTTGATGTGTGCGCCGCCGTTGCCGATCTCGCCGCGCAGATCATGTCCCACAAATTGATGATGATTCACATGCAGCCCAAAATCGTTGTCGATGCCTCCGGATACCGTGCTGGCCTCGACTTCCGCATTCGAATCAGAAGGAATTGTCAGATCGACGGATCCGTTGACGGAGTTCAGATCGATCGACTGATTGGCAAGTCGGCTGAACCTTGCGTCCAGCCGGCCGTTGATGGTGGAAAGTTCGGCGCGTCCGGCCAGATCGTGCGCCTCCAGCCGCCCGTTGATGCATGAGGCGTGAACCTCGCCGCTCATTCCGTTGATATCGAGCGAGCCGTTGATCAGCTTGATTTCGTCGAGCCGAACAGTCCGCGGCACGGTGAGCGTGTATTCCACGCTAGCGGGATTATTATGCGACCCCCAGTTCCATGTGTGATCGTGCTCGGGGTACTGCGTGCGGATCGACACGTAGTTCTTGCCGGAATCGACCTCGATTTTGGCTTCATCGAGCCGGTCCTTCGTATCGGCATACTTCACCGCGTCGACTTTCACGACGTTCTGGTCCCAGCTCGAAATGTGCACCGGGCCATTAATGTTGTCGAGTTCCACCCGCCCATCCGGAGTGATGGCGTAGGTCTGATGAAACTCTTCAGTCAGCGATCCGGGGTGGTCTGAAGCATGCGCGGAAAGCGTGAGCATGAGCAGGGCGCAGATGGATCCTGCAATCGCTCCCAACCAGGTGGCAGAATGACGATGGCGGTTCATGGCATTAGTCCTCTCTGACGGCTTAGACGCACCGCGGCGGATTTGGTGAGGTAACAAAACAGCCCCGCAGGAAACTGTCTAGGATACCGGGGATGTGTGCATGGCCTCCGTGACCAGAAACACGCACAGGATTGCGATCTCGGGTTCGATGGGCACGCGATAGCGCGGAATGCAATAGACGAGGTAATAGACCATGGGATAGAGCAGGATCAGCCAGAAAAAAAGGCGTACTCCTGGCCTGCGTTGCCGAAGAGCTCGCCCCAGTCCCCAAAACATCAAGACTGAGCTAGCTAGAAACAGGGAGTTTTTCAGCTCGGTCAGCAGCCAGGACTGGTTCTCCCGCGGCGGTCCCGCCCAGAAATAAACAAATCGGCGCAACGAAAGCGTCGCGAATCGCGCGTAGTCCCCCCGAATATATTCAAGCGCCTGCTGCTTCCGCATTGCGATATATGAGATTTCACCCATGGCCTGAAACTGCCGCATCGCGTAGTTGTCGTGCGGCGGGTCGAGATATAGCATCAAGGTTCCGTCGGCACCCGGACCATTGCCCAACCGCAATTCTGCGCCGAAGTTATCGCGAATAAAGATGAACTTTCCGAAGATCTCGTAATTGCGAACAATCCATGGCGTGATGCAGGCGAAAAAAATTACGGATGCCGCGACAACGCCTCCGAGAGATCTCTTTCCAGATCTCGCCCTTCGGTACCAGGCCCACAGGCCGGAAGCCGGCAAGAACGACAGTAGCGATGTGTTGACCAACGCCGCTATTCCCCACAGCGCCCCGAACTGAATCCAGGGTATCCAGCCATTGCGTTCTTCGAGGGTCAGGGCGAGCCAGAAAATGGTTGCCAGCAGCCACGCGGCCAGAGCCGTTTCCCAAATGGCGCGCGTCGACCAGAACATCACGTTGGGAAGCAGAGCCCATGTCCACGCCGATCCCACCGCTACCCTTTCCGAGAAAACCCGGCGAGCGATTTTGAAGATCGGAATGCAGGTCAGCGCCGCGCAAACGCTGTTGAGACTCAGCAAAACGAAGGCCGCGGCTTTTGTGTAAATACCGAAGATCTTGAACACGGCTGCGATGAGAAATGGATACAGCGGCGGCTCCCACGCCGTTGGCCCGGTCGGAGGGCCGAAGGGATTACTGAAACCGTGGCCGGTGGCAAGGGACTTCCCAATCCTCCCCATCTCCCAGCCGAATCCGAAATTGTCGTCTGTCGGCTTGAACCGGTACGTGTGCCCGAGAATGATCCATGCGATACGCAACCCGAGCGCGAGGCCAACGTACCAGCCAGGCGAAGAGCGAATCCGCGTCCAGAACAAATACAGGGCGTGCCGGCTTTTATGAAGATTTGTCGCCTCAACGCGCGTTTCCATGAATGGTTTCAGTTTTATCCTAGTGTTCCGCGATGAGCAACCGGGGCGTACTTGCTTGAGTCTCGGGGCGCCGTACTTTCCCAAGCGATTGTCCGGACCGAATCCGGTAAAATGACTATGTTAACGGGCTTCTTCTTTGACCGCCGATCTTACTGTTATCCCTTGTTTTGTCGAGCTTGCCGCCCCCAAAGGCGTCGGGCACTACATCCGCCAGCATTTTTTCGACACCACCTTCCGCGGTCTCTACCATGCCAATGCCTTCGACCTTGCGCTGCTGATCCCATACTTCATCGTCCTGATCCTGCTGGCGGGTTACGGAATGCACCGCTACATTCTCGTCTACCTCTATTACAAGCACCGTAGCAAACGGACGATCGATCCGCCGGCAGAGTTCGAGGAGCTACCCCGCGTCACGGTGCAGTTGCCGATCTTCAACGAACAGTACGTGGTCGAGCGTCTGCTGGAAGCCGTCTGCAAGCTCAACTATCCCCGGGAGAAGCTAGACATACAGCTCCTCGATGATTCCACCGACGAGACTCAGCAAGTAGCTCAGGGACTGGTCGAGCGCTACGCCGCCCTGGGCAATCCAATTACATATCACCATCGCACGAATCGGCACGGATTCAAGGCCGGCGCGCTGGCTGAGGGACTCAAGTCCGCGAAAGGACAGTTCGTCGCCATCTTCGACGCCGATTTCACCCCGCCGGAAGACTTTCTGCTGCTTACGGTCCACCACTTTACCGATCCAAAGATCGGCATGGTGCAGACGCGCTGGACGCACATCAATCGTCATTATTCTTTTTTGACCGAAATCGAAGCGATCCTGCTCGATGGGCATTTCGTGCTCGAACACTCCGGTCGCGCCCGCACCGGCCTCTTCTTCAATTTCAACGGCACCGCCGGCATGTGGCGTCGCTCCGCCATCGACGAAGCCGGAGGCTGGCAGCACGATACCTTAACCGAAGACACCGATCTCTCCTACCGCGCGCAACTCAAGGGATGGAAGTTCATCTACCTGCAAGACGTCGAATGCCCGGCCGAACTTCCAGTGGAGATGACGGCCTTCAAGACTCAGCAGGCACGCTGGGCCAAAGGACTGATTCAGACGGGAAAAAAGATCCTGCCGCGCGTGCTCAGCAGCGACGCCTCGCTCCACACCAAGATTGAAGCTTGGTATCACCTGACGGCCAACATCAGCTATCCGCTGATGATCATGCTGTCGGTGTTGCTGATGCCCGCGATGATCATTCGCTTCTACCAGGGCTGGTTCCAGATGCTGTACATCGACCTGCCGCTATTCATGGCGTCGACGTTCTCGATTTCCAGCTTTTATCTGGTTTCGCAGCGCGAGTTGTTTCCGCGAAGCTGGCCGCGGGCGTTGCTGTATCTGCCGTTCTTGATGGCGCTCGGAATCGGGCTAACGATCACCAACACCAAGGCCGTGATTGAAGCTTTGATCGGCAAGGAAACGGCGTTCGCTCGCACGCCAAAATATCGTGTGGAATCGAAGCAAGACAAAGTTGGCGCGACGAAATATCGCAAGCGCCTTGGATGGGTGCCGTGGCTGGAATTGCTGATTGGCACTTACTTCGCGCTAACGGTCTATTATGCCGTCGAAAACGAGAATTACATCACGGTTCCATTCCTGTTGCTCTTTGTGTTTGGCTACTGGTGCACGGGGTTGATGTCGCTGCTGCAAGGCCGCTTCGGACGCGAGGCCGGCATGGCCATCACGCGCACCAAGCCCTTCCCGGTCGGGGTGTAGATTTTCGAGCCTCCAACCTCAGTTGCCGGAAGTCGCAGTCCCCAAGGTCCGGACGATTTGTTCGTCCGCGGCCTTCACTCCTTCATAAAAGGCGCGTAGCGATGAATAGTATTTCGCGTCGATCTCCATTGCATTGGTGTCCAGCCTGCGGGTGAGGTGCAATCCGGTCTTGCCGGTCTCAGCCGACGAGACATAAGCAACCGCGTGGAGGTCGTAGTTCTGTGGCTTGGGCAGAGTTGCGGCCTGCCATCCGGGTGGGAGCTCGGATCACCTTGTGACTTCGGATCGCGCTCACCCTTCTAATTCCGGAAATTGCCAGAGCGGACTCAAGTCAAATGTGCCTCGCAGATTCTTGCCTTTCCTCGACCATGAGCGTCCTATGATTCTGGCCTTCGCTTGACTGCTCGGTTACAATCCACTCGCTGAGATTCTTACGCAGGACACTCTATCTTCATCCGCAACGAAGAATTTCCGAGGAGGATACAATGCTCCGATCGCAGCGGATTCTCCATCTTGCCTGGCTCGCGGCGCTGCTGGCGGCCTCTCTAAGTTGCGGGAGCGCGCATGACTCCGACGAATACTTCGTTTTTGTCGCTGCCAACTTGCAAGTGCCTTACTGGAAGACTGCCGGAACGGGATTCACCAACGCCGCTTCGCAATTGAAAGTCCGCTCCGATTTCGTGGGACCGCAGACCTACGATGCGAAAGCAGAACGCGATGCTCTGGATGAGGCGATCCAGAAAAAAGCGACCGGCATCCTTCTTGGCGTCACCGATCCGGCCTTACTGAAAGACAGCATCGATAAGGCGGTCGCCGCGGGCATTCCGCTCATCACCATCGACTCCGACGCTCCATCGAGCAAGCGCTTGTTTTTCATCGGTACCAACAACTATCAGGCCGGGTTCACCGGTGGATTGCGTCTGGCCCAGGAGTTGAAGGGCAAGGGGAATGTCGTCGTGTTCACCATGCCCGACCAGCCGAACTTGCAGGACCGGTTGCGCGGTTACAAAGATGCGCTCGCCCGCACTCCCGATATCAGGATCACGCGCGTCGTCGATATTCAGGGTGATCCAAGAATCGCCTTCGACACGACGACTCAAATCGTCGGCAAAGAGCGCGACAAGGTCGACGCCTTCGTTTGCCTCGAAGCGCAGTCTGGAAAAGAAGTCGCCGGCGTGCTCGACAGCTATCACGTCACCGGAAAAACGATCATCGCGATGGATACCGATCAGGAGACCCTCGACTGGATTCAGAAGGGTGTCATCGCCGCAACCATCGCGCAAAAGCCCTACACCATGGCTTTCGTTGGCATGCAGATGCTTGACAATCTTTATCATCACAAGCCGTCATCGCTGACAACTGACTGGTCGAAAGACAGCTATGCGCCGATCCCCAGCTTTGTCGACACCGGCTCAGGCCTGATCGACAAGAACAATGTGCAGTCGTTCATCGAGGCGGGCAAGAATTTGACTGCGCCCAAATCGTAAGGGGCGATCAGAAACTCAAGCGGCTACGAGATATATTCGCGGATGTACTCGTCTTTGGTGTGGGCGAGTTCGCGGATATCCCCGTCGAAGATCACTTTTCCATCTCTCAGGATCAGAAAGCTCATGGGGACATCGCAATACTGTCCTCGGGGCAGCGCTTTCAGCTGATTCGTTTTCTTGACGAACTCGTGCGTTGCCATCGTAAACGCGTCCTGCAGCCGATGGGTTACCAGTAGCGCGCTGGTGCGATACACGTCGCGCTGCTTCATGATCAGTTCGATGATCGTGTTCGATGTTACCGGGTCGAGGCCTCCCGTAGGCGAGTCGTAAAGCAGCAGTTCCGGTTGCGTGATGATCGCGCGCGCGATCGCAACTCGTCTCCGCATCCCTCCCGAAAGCTCGGAAGGCAACAGGTCGAGCGTGTGTTCGAGTTCGACGAAACGCAGCGACTCACGCACCCGGTGGTCGATGGCATCGTCGTAGATGCCGTGCTCTTCGATCAGCCGGAAGGCGACATTCTCGCGCACCGTGAGCGAATCGAATAGAGCGCTTTCCTGAAACACCATGCCGACCTTGCCCCGCAAGTCGAAGAGATCTTCTTCCCGAGTATGCGACACGTCCTGGCCGAGTACGGTGATGCGTCCGGAATCGGGCTTGATCAGACCCAGCGCCAGCTTCAAGATCAGGCTCTTGCCCGATCCGGCCACGCCAAAAAGCGCTTTCGTTTCGCCATAGCCCAGCCGGAACGACACTCCCCGCAGCACTTCGTTGTCGCCAAACCCAAGGGCAACGTCGTCGAAAACAATCGCGTTCCCGTGTAACCCCTCTGGTGTTGAAGGATCCGCGATGGAAAGCGTGGGAGTGGACATATCTACCTGTAAGAGAGCACCAGCATCAGGAAGCGAGTGAGGAGCAAATCGACTGCAAGAATTAAGACCGACGCCGCGACGACCGCCTGCGTGGTTGCCCTGCCGACGCCTTGCGTCCCACCCCGCGCGGTCATTCCATAAAAACACCCAACGGTGGCGATAATGAATCCAAAGACTACCGGCTTGAGCAGCCCCATGAAGACGTCCTGAAACACCAGCACCTGCCACGCATTCGCCCAGTATTGACGCGCATCAAGGCTTAGCAGAAGTTTCGCCACCATGAGACCGCCGGTCAGCCCTACAAGATCAGAAATGATGCTGAGAAAGAACAGCATGAACACGGTCGCAGTCACGCGCGGGGTGACCAGCTTCTTCATCGGATCGGTGCCGAGCGCACGCATCGCATCGATCTGCTCGGTCACCACCATCGATCCAAGTTCGCTCGCCATGCCGGCCGAGTTGCGACCGGCGACCATCAATCCCGTGAGCACCGGCCCCAGCTCCCGCACCATCGAAGTCGAAACTAGTTGTCCGATGAGCGTGATCGAGCCGAATCGTTCCAGAGTATTGGCTGTTTGAAGCGCCAGAACGCCGCCGGTAAAGAATCCGGTCAGCACCACGATGGGCAGCGATCCCACTCCAATCAGATCGGCCTGCTGCACCATGTCGGCAAAATAGAGAGGCCTGCGGAAAAGATTGGCGAGCGATTCCGCCGCCATTGCAGTGTATTCCTGAACCGACTGGACCTTTTGCTTGACAAACTCTGTGGGCGAGATCAATTCCATGCGATTCAGAAGCCCGTAGCGCCGCGAAGGACCAAGCCCGGGCTTGAATCGAAATATAACAGAGAAAGCAGTCACGCATCAGCCGTCGTCAGTAATTGCTTCCTCACTTCTTCTGCGACGCATTGATGACAGTGATATCCCTGACATCCTGAGGTTGCAAGTTCTCGTCCATGGAACCTACGAATGGTCGCTGAACCTGCGCCCAACTCTTGGATGTCGACAGGTCGCTCGCCCCATCGAAGATGAAATAGGTCTGCTTCAGATCCTGTCCGCTCGGCAATTTTCGCCCCTTGGGTATGCCCGGCATGTCGTATTGGCGCGCGAACGTCTTGTAAAACGCGACGACTCTTTCGAAGGAGTCGCTCGTCAGGTAGTGTGTGGTCACCGTGCCCGGAGCCATAGCCTCCTGCATTTTGCGGCTCTGCTCTGTGTTCGGCGGGATATATTTCGTGGATCCCGGATAAATCCTGAAACCCTGCGCAGCCAATATAGCCGGGGTCGCTAGTATCATGACTGCGACAAGCGGCGTCCTCAGTTTTCGCATGGCTCCTATCCTCAGAGAATCAGAGTCGGGCTAACAAAAGGCTCCGGTCAGTCCGGACTCAATCGTCCTCAGGTTAGTGAGAAAGATATTCGTAAAACGGCCCCATCCTTCCTCCCCCGGGGAAAGATGGGGCGTTCTACGACAACAAGTCAGGCGATCAGCGGGCTGCCCGAAGTTATTTGGAAGCTCGCAGCAGGTTCGTGCCAGCCTCCTTAGATTCGATCTTCGAGAGCTTCGTCGACAAAATCTGTACTGCCTGTTCGAGGCTGTGAAGTTGTCCAACTTCCGCTTTCAACTGCTGAATCTGGGCGTCTTTCTCCCGGTTTGCCTGGGTCAGGACCGCGACCTCTTTGTCACCCTTTACAACCATCCGATAGAGTTGCTGAATGGCGGCCAGAGCGACGCCTCCTTCGTCGACAGTGCTGATATGCTTGTCGTCGCGCCCCAGATCGAAGGCCGCGTAGAAGTCCTGTGCTACCGGACCGAGATGGCGGATCGTCTTGCCTTCTGACCGGTAGTTCCAAGTCTCGATCGACATCGCATCGATTTTGGTGAGTAATACCGCCGGATCTACTGGGGAGAAATTTTCTTTCAGATTGCGGTCGGAAGCATTCGTCCAGGTGCCTCCGTTTTCGTAGGCGCCGTCGGCCATCTCCAACGCGTATTTGGGGTTATTGACGTTGTAGCCTAGGCCGAAGTTTCCGTTAAAAGTAACAGTCATCCAGTAGGCGTCACTATTGCCAAGACTGAATCCTCCGGCCGGAGTGTTGTTGCCGGTCGCTCCTGCGCGCAGCCACCAATTCTCCGTTCCTCCTGGCGCTGTGTTAGTAATCTCGATCGCAGCTGCGGTTTGATTCAACGCCGTTCCCTTGCCGCTCACGTGGAGTTTGCTTGCTGGGGCACTCGTGCCCACGCCTACGTCTGTGCCGTTGTCGAGTATTTGGGAATTGGCCAATGCGCCGCCAGTGCTGGTGAACTTGGGTACATAGTTTTTCGTGTCGGTTGGTGGTTGCACTGGATCGTCATCCGAATCCTGCGCTTGAGCGAACTGCCAAGACGCGCAGAACAAAGCAGCCAGTGCCAGAATCCACACCGTGCGCGCGATTTTGCGAAGAGCAATCTGTGTCATAGGATATTCTCCTCAGTTTTTTTCTTAGTAGAGTTGGCACACCTGTGCCGATGTTTTGGTTCCCCACCCAGGGCTCGAAAGAATCGCGAGGTGCCGCCTGTCTGATGAGTCGTGCGTCTGGCAGCGCCTGCAGTGCGCAACTTTTCGCACGCCGATTCAACTACAGGCAACAATCCGTACCTATTCCGCGTGTGTTCTCTACTTCTCTGCCTAAGTGGCGGAGAAGACAGCAGTTCGCGACGGTTCTCTCCGGGTGCGGGATCGCCGAAGGTTACTTGGCCTGTCGTCAGCGCATCTTGATGTCAAGAACATCAGCTGCGTGATAGACTCTGCCCTCAAAGGAGCGCTCTGCCAAGTCTCCTGGAAGTACGTTCATGCCAGCTACTCAGTCACCGAAACAGACCATCCAGTTCGGGGTGTTCGAGGTCAACGTCGCCTCGAGGGAACTGCGGAAGCAAGGCGTCAGGATTAAGCTTCAAGAACAACCTCTTCTCATCCTTGAACTGCTTCTGGAACGCGCTGGCGAAATCGTCAGCCGCGAGGAGATCCGGCAGCGAATCTGGCCGGCCGACACGTTCGTCGATTTTGACAAGGGCCTCTACAACGCCATAAAAAAGCTCCGCGAGGCACTGGGGGATATCGCCGCCACGCCCCGGTTTATTGAGACGATTCCCAAGCGCGGCTATCGCTTCATTGCTCCCGTGAACGTGCCGGTCCCAGCGATCTCGATCTCACCTATGGAGAGTGAGGCAAGACTGGATGCTCATCCGAGGTGGTCCAAGAGGATCGCGTGGGCGATGGCTTCTCTCCTCCTGCTTTCGGTTGTCTTAGTCCTCGTTTGGCGTCGCCGGATCCCTCGGAACACAGCCAAGCGTCCCCCGGTCTCAGTTCTCGGCGAAGGAGCCTTCTCCTTCACCGTGGACCAATACGACCGGAGGCTATTGGCTTACTATCGCGGGATCGATTCCAACCTGTATCAACTGGTGTGGCCCTGGGATCCGAGTCAATGGAGCCAGTTGACGGGCAGTCACGGGAAACCTGCCGCTGCGCGCGGGACTGGCATAGCCAGTTTCGTGAACACGTTAAACCACCAGCCCGAAGTGTTCTATGTGACACAGGGCCAGCAGCACATCGAAGAAGTTTCCGTGCTCGGTTTCGTACCCACGGATTTAAACATCGCCACCGGCGCCCCCGCAGCAGTTCCAGGCAGCAGCTTGTCTGGATTCATCGACGAATGCGCCCAGACCGACAATGTCTTCTACGTGGGCGAAGACCACCATATTCACCTGTTGACCTCGTCGGTGGGTACAGGCTGGACCACCCAGGATCTAACAAGTTTGACGCATAATCGTACATCCTTCGGCGGTACGCTGTTCGCCCTGGCGAACCGAGAGGCTGGACAAGTCTTCTACTTCCAGTCTGATCACCATGTGCATCAGCTCTGGCGTTGGTCGGGTTGTCCTGGAAGATATCCATTCGATGGATGGCACTCCGCGGACCTCAATCGTGCGAACAAGGAGGATGCGCCGGCCGCTATCGATGGAAGTGGACTTTCCGTCTTGACCGACCTGCAAAGCGAGAAGCAAGACGTCTTTTATGTCGACTCACACAACCATCTCCAGGGTCTATTCTTTGTCAAGATTTCATGGACGAATATTGATGTGACCAGGGAGTCGGGAGCGCCCGCTCTGGGTGCGGGCAGTTTTGTGAGTCAGTTCAATCCCATCTGGGGATCGGCATCCGTTTATTTCCTCGACGCCAACCGGGACTTGCATGTGGTGACGTCAAAATCCTCTGCTCCTACTCAGTGGAGAAATCCGCTCCAGACCCCGATAAGCGCCGTGGCTGGTCGATGCCTGGGCAGTGGCACTCCGCTTCCCCCGGCGGTTCGTGGAAGTCCGCTGGCTTCGGCCATTAACTACTTCCTCAACGCAAGTGAAGATATTTCGTACCTGGGGACAGACCAGCATATGTACCAGGTCGAGATGGGCGAGGGAGTTTGGGACTGCGTGGATGTCACGAAGGTTTCCGGCGCTCCGCTAGCCGAACCTTAGCTCGACGGGCCGGCGGACTAACCCCGCCCCTTCTTCTTGATCTCAATATTCAGACGGCGGATTTTCTGGTTCAGCGTAGAGAGGGGAACGTGAAAGCGTTCGGCCGCTTCAGTCTGATTCCAGTTGCAGCGCTCGAGCATGTCGGTGATGACGCGGCGTTCGACGTCTCCGATGATTTCAAACAGGGACGCATCCGATGGCGGATCATGCAGCGTGAGCGAAGATCCCCGGCCCATCAATGATTCTGGTAGCAAATCAACGCTAATCTCGGGGCCCGAGGACAGAACAACGGCTCGCTCGATTACATTTTCGAGCTCCCGCACATTCCCGGGCCATGAGTAGGCCATCAGCGGCCGCAGAGCCTCGGGAGTCACGCGCGGAACTGTACGGCCATTTTCTTCCGCATATTTTCTCAGGAAGAACTCGACTAGCAGTGGGATATCTTCTTTTCGCTGGCGCAGTGGCGGCAATTCGACAGTGATGACGTTGAGGCGGTAGAACAAATCCTCGCGGAACCGCCCTTCGCGGACCATCTGCCGCAGATCGATATTCGTGGCGGCGATGATCCGCACGTCGACTTGGATTTCCTGGATCCCGCCCAGATGCATGAACCGCCGATCCTGGAGCACCCGCAGAATCTTCGCCTGCGTCTCCAGCCCCATCGTCGCGATCTCGTCGAGGAACAGAGTTCCCTTGTCGGCAACTTCAAAGAGACCTTTCTTCGAAGCGATCGCGCTGGTGAACGCTCCCTTCACGTGGCCGAATAGAGTCGACTCGAGCAGATCGGTCGGCATCGATCCTGTATTCACGGGGACGAACGGCTTATCGCGCCGCGGCGAGTTCAGATGGATCGCCTTGGCGATGACCTCCTTGCCCGTTCCGCTCTCGCCCTGCAACAGCACTGTAGAGCGGCTGTTCGCCACCTGTGCCACCAGGTCGAAGATCTTCAGCATGGGCTCGCTCTTGCCCACGATATTTTCGAAGTTGTAACGCTGCTTCAGCGCGCGCTTCAGCTGGACGTTTTCTTCTTCGGCGCGCCGCCATCCCACCGCTGCCCGCACATCGGCAAGCAGCTTTTCGTTGTCCCATGGCTTTTGAACGAAGTTGGTAGCGCCCGACTGCATCGCGCGCACCGCGTTCTCCACCGTGCCGAAGGCGGTAATCATAATGACGGGCAGGCGCGAATCATGTGTGCGGATGTCGGAGAGAATCTCCATTCCGTCGCGGCCTGGAAGAGCCAGGTCAAGCAGGATCAGGTCAAACGGGCGATCCGCCAGTTGGGCAAGCCCGTCTTCACCCGTCATGGCCGTCTCGACTTCAAAACCTTCCATCTCGAGCAGGGTCTGAAGCGATTCGCGAATCTCGGCCTCATCGTCAACGATGAGTACTGAGCCGGCCGGCGCCGGATTTCCGTTCATCGTTCCCCGTGAGATGACTGCTGCTTCAGACATGGACTGCCTTTCTGCTTAGCGGAAAATCCAGGGCAAAGGTCGTGCCCGATCCGGGATCGCTTTCGACGCGAATTTTGCCCGCATGTTCTTGGATGATTCCATAGGTCACCGAGAGGCCTAGCCCCGTTCCACGGTTCTGGCCTTCTTTGGGCGCTGTCTTGGTCGTGAAGAACGGGTCGTAGATGCGCTGAATATGTTCCGGCGCGATGCCCGATCCCGTGTCGCTCACGCGCACGCTTACCATCTCGCCGTTGCTGGTTGCAACGCTAAGCCTGCCGCCGCTTGGCATCGCATCTTTCGCGTTCAGGAAGAGGTTCAGGAAGACTTGCTGCAATCGTCCGGGATTGCCCTGAATCGCCGAGATTCCCGGCGTCAGTTCCGACTGCACCTGAATCTTCGCGGTCTTGAACTGATGTTCGAGCAGCGCGAGCGTGTCGGTGATGACCTTATTGATATCGACGTCGGCAAATTCCGTTCCGCTTGTCCGCGAGAAATTCAACAGATTGTTGACGATCTCGGATGCGCGGAACGTTTGCCGGGTGATCTTTTCCAGCAGCCCCGACTTCTGCGGATCGCCTTGCAGTTGCTTCGCCAACATCTGCGTGTAGGAGGAAATCACCGCGAGCGGCGTATTGACTTCGTGCGCCACGCCCGCTGCCAGCAATCCGATCGAACTCAGCTTGTCAGCCTGCGAAAGCTGGCTCTCCAGTTCGACGCGCTCGGTGATGTCATCCATGATCACGAGCCGCCCGATCACCTGGAATTTCCGTGTGACCAGCGGCGCGATCGCTACATTCACCGTGCGCGCTTCTCCGGCGGGAGTATGCAAACGGAATTTGTAGAGATTATTGATCCCCGCATTTTGCCGGACGCGGTAGAATTCCTCGACGAAGTCTGCCGGGAAGATGCTGCGCACTGGCTGCGTCATGGCCTGCCACCGCGGCAGGGCATACATCACTTCCATCTGGGCGTTCCAGCTCTCAATGCGATCTTCCATATCGAGCGCCATGACGCCCACGTTGATCGATTCGACGATGTTCTCGTTGAAGTCTTTGAGCCGTTCGTATTCCGCGACTTTCTGCTGCAGCGAGGCATACAGCCGGCCGTTCTGGATCGCGATGCCCAGATATCCGCCCAGCGTCTCGAGAAGCTCAACGTCTTCGCTCGAAAGATAATCACCCTTGCTCGTCTTGCCCAGTCCCAATACCGCGACGGTTCGTTGTTGCGCGCGGCAAGGAATGTAGTAATTCAGGTCTAGTTTGGCGATCGCGTCCTGCGCTCCTGCCGTCTCGCGCGGTACCTGATGCGTATTCTCAAAGAACATGTGGCCGGCAGGCTCGGGGCGGGGTGCGCCGAGGAAAGCCAGATCCAGCGTCCCCATCGGATTCATGCCCAGCGACTTCGCCAGGATGAATTGCTCGCCTTCTTCGGCGGCGCGCAGGAAAATTGCGATGCGATCCACTGCCAGCGTGCGTGAGAGCCGATCGACGACGGAGGCGAGCAGCGCGTTGAGATCTGTCTCCGAACTTAACTCTCGGCCGAATTCGATCAGAGTCCGCCGGTAGTCATACACCGTCCGGTAGAAAAGATGGTCGACCTGTTCCTGAATCCACTTCCGCACCGGATCGAACAGCAACGCGGTAACGACGACCGCGAGAATCAATCCCAGCGGCCCGGTGCCCGGCTTCTGCATGTGCACCAGTTCGGCCACGCCCGCCACCAGCGCAAAGTACATGCCGACAACTGCGGCGGCCGCCAGCGTATAAACTACGCCGCGCTTAAAGATCAGATCGACGTCCATCAGCCGGTACCGGAAGATGGCGTATCCGAACGTCAGCGGCAGCAAGCCGAGCGACAGGACCGACAGCTTCATCCCCATGCCGGGGAGCGAACCCATCAGATATGGGACGACGTAGAAGAGCGTGTAGGGAATAACTGCGAGAATCGTCCCGCGCGTGACCCACTTCAGCTGCTGCCGCAGGATGGTCGTGCTGGCGCGGCGATAGCTGTACCAGAGCACTCCTGCCGCTGCCACAAACAAGAGTGCGCCATAAGCCATCTCCTCACGATCCATGTCCCAACGCAGCAGGCCGCTGGCTTGCGCCAGCCGCAGCGCGATGACGTGCCGCACCAGCAGAATCGCTCCAGGGACATACGCCAGGCTCAGCAGCCACGGTCGCCGCTTCACAAAATTCCGCTTCTCCGGAAACGTGAGTACAAAATGCAAGAACAGCGCTGGCTGCAGCATCCACGCAACGATGTTGCTCCAGTAGATGATCCAGTCAAAGTCGTTCAGCTTGCCCGTGTACTTGAACGAATACGCAATGAAGGAGACGACGCAGAAAATGTAGAAATGTGTCGATCCGGTCGC
>DATJOA010000149.1:0-7831 GCA_035507635.1 Candidatus Acidiferrales bacterium | reverse complement strand
CAGCAGCCAGCAGAATCGTCAGCCCAAGCGATCGAACGATGATCCCCTTCATGTCGGACTCCCCCATGCGGTATTTCGGCTGGAGATAAAGGGTACAGCCATCGCCTGTTGATAAGCAATCCCCATTTAGGCTCTAGCCGGAATTTCCGGCATGGTGGATCGGCGGGAATGCCTAAGGGGCGGGCTGTTGCGGAACTCAACATCGTCCGCGCAGCGTCTGCACCGGTTGACAGCACCGATGCCGAAGCCTAGCGTTGGTCGAGTAAAGCGTTCCCGCTCATACTGTTCCGTCGATACGGCGTTACGAAACTTAAGCCGATGCAGGCGTCCTCACAAGTCGAAGAATCCGGGGTGCTGACCTCAACTGGCGGACAAATGCGGGTTCCACGGCTTCGCCTTGCTGTCCTTTATGTGGTCTTTTTCCTAATCGCTGCGGGGCTGGGATATCCGGCGCTGAACCGCTACGACCCGCGAGTCGCGCCGGGGCTGTCGGACGTCCAGAGCTATGCGGCGATGGTCACTGGAACGCCGACCTCGGGGCCGGAGCATGTGAAGTTCCGCGTATTGGTGCCGTGGATGGCGCGGTGCGTCTATCGGGCCGCGAAGGGGCACGTCGGCAGTTGGAACCCGGTGATGTTCGGCTTGGTGGCCGTCGATTCGCTTTTTGAGGCCGCGACTGCGCTGCTGATCGTGTGGCTAGGAACGCGGATTCTGGGGAGCTATCCGGTGGCGCTGATCGGCGCGCTGCTTTATCTGGTCAATTTCGCGGTGCCGAATATGAGGTTGGCCGGCCTGGTGGATGCGGGCGAGGGATTTTTCCTGCTGGCTGTGTATTGGTGCTTGTCGGAATTTGAGTTCTGGCCGCTGCCTCTCATTGCAATCCTGGGAGCGCTGACCAAGGAGACGTTTCTTCCATTCAGCATTGTCTTTATGGCGGCATGGTGGGTCGTGATGCGGAAGAAATTGCCGCGATCCGGTTCTGCGTGGATCGTTCTTAGCTGGATTTCAAGCTTCGTGACAATCGGGGCAGTTCACTTTGCGGTGAGCGGGCATTTCGAGAATCCCCTTGCGTTCGCCGAAAGTCTACGGGGAAATGCTAACTATCTGGCGCATGTCGCGTCTGCTTTATGGGATCGCAATCTCTGGTATGTCTTCGTGTGGCTGCTGCCGTTGGGCATTCCGCGGCTGAAGCGACTCCCGAAAGAGTGGTTGATTCCGGCGGCGGCCGCTTGTGTCGTGGTCTTCGTGCTGGATGGATATTACGGCGGCGCTCCGGGAACCGTAGGCCGGGCGCTGTTCAGTGTCGCGGGTCCGCTGCTGGCGCTGTCTTCGGCCTCGTTTCTGGCCGGCTGGAAACCTGTGGGCGTCGTTTGCTGATGCAATAGTCGGGCCGGGACGGGCCAGCGGCGTTGTCAATTACTGTCGTCTGCATTTGTTATCCTTCGAAACTGTTTCAGGACACAACTATGCGCAATGTGATCGCCTTCGTCGCTATCTTCTCGTTAACTTTTGCTTTTAGTCAAAACTCGCGACATCCATTTACGTTCGAAGATGCGGAAACGCTACACAGGGCATCTCCGGCAGCGGTTTCGCCCGATGGGAAGAGCGTGCTCTATGCGGTGCGCTTCGGGGCGGCGAAAGGTCCCGACAAAACCGAGTGGCACCTGATGCCGGTCGCTGAAGGCGAGTCGCGGCATCTGGAGATTCCGGAGAAATTTCATCCGGCAGGATTCACGCGCGACGGGTCGGCGCTGTATGGAACGTATCAGGTCGACAAGAACCCGCAACTGGCGACGTTCGCCCTAGCCGCGCCGCACACGCCTGCGGCAGCAGCAGCCATGCCGGTTCCGCTGACGGCCTTGCCGAGAGGGGCGCACTCGCCGCTCATCTCGCCCGATGGATCGCGCTATGCGCTGTTGGCTGATCCGCGGCTGCCCGATCCGCTGGATGATGTTCACACCGTGATCGAAGCCGGCGTCACCAGCATCTATGTGATCGGCGCGGATGGATCGGGCGGGGCGTGGTGGTGTCCGGATCTGAAGGACGTGGCGGAGATTGCGTGGTCGCGCGACGGAGCGTCGCTTGCGGTGATGTCGCAGACGCCGAAGATTGGCTTCCATTACGTCCGCTCATTTATTGATGTGTGCAGCGCGTCGGGCGTGCGGCATGTGGCGACGATCGACAACGCCGCCAGCGGCATTGGCTGGATCAATAGCGACAAAGATCTCATATTTCTGAGCACGACTTCTCCAGTACTCACGCCTGATCATGTATGGACTGTGGCTGCGAGTGGAGGAACTGCCGTGGACCGCACGCCCAAACTCGACGGCAGCGCCGAGCAGGTTTCGGTGGATGCACACGGCGACGCGTGGGTGATTGTGGCTCACGGAGTGCGGTCGGAAGCCGATTCGTTCCAGAACAATTCGCTCGCGACCGCGTATACGTGGCCCGACGGGACCGTCGACCGCGGACCGGTTTCGCCCCAGATCGCCTCGGGGCCGGAGGTACGCATTTTTGGAATTGCCGATCCGCAACATGAGTCGAATCTGGCGATCGCGCATGGCAACTCGCTCGAGAAGATTACGCATGAAGGCGACGATCAGCTGGCGAAGATCGAACTCGGGGACGTTCGCGCGGTGCATTGGAAGAGCAAGGAAGGAGTGGCGCTCGAAGGAATCGTCACGTTTCCCGCGGGATACAAGGCGGGGAAGGCATATCCGTTTATGGTGCTGCCGCATGGGGGCCCGGAGGCGAACGATTCGTTGCGGCTGGATTTCTTCGTTCAAAACTTTGCCGGGATGGGATACGTCGTGCTACAGCCTGAATATCGCGGATCGACCGGCTACGGCACGGAATTTCTCAGCGCCATCTATCAGCACTTTGGCGATCGCGCTTATCGCGACGTCGACAGCGCTACGGATTATGCCGTGGCGCAAGGGTGGGCCGATCCGAACCGCCTGACGATTTTCGGCTGGAGCGCCGGCGGGTTCATGACGTCATGGACCGTCACCCAGACGCACCGCTACAAGGCGGCGATCGAAGGCGCGGGGATTACCGACTGGCTATCATTCATGTGGACCAGCGATGTGCAGCAGATCGACTACGACCAGCGCTGGACGGATAAAGATCCCGATGCATTTCTTGTGTTCTCGGCGATGCAGCATTCGGAAAATGTGACGACGCCTCTGCTGGTGCTGCATGGCGCGGCCGACGAGCGGGTCCCGACCTATCAAGGACGGGAATATTTCGAAATCCTGGCGGCGCGGGGAAAGACGACGCGGATGGTGACGTATCCGGCCTCGCCGCACTTTCCGACGGTCTGGGAACAACGGCAGGATGTGTTTCGGGAGATTGCCGCGTGGCTCGCGAAGTATGACCCAGAGAAATAGTTTCGAGCGGTTCGAGGAAATGAAGCGGGTGCCCATCCTAAACTCGCGTCGTCTGCGAGTTTAGGGTGGGGATTTTCACTTGACCGAAGTTAGTCTTTTACCGCGTGGTCGGTAATCTCAAGTCCCTTGTCGATGATCGCGTACGCTTCGCGCAGCTGCTGCTCGTTGATGCAGAGCGGCGGATTCGTGTAAAACGAATTCCAGCGGACGAGCGTGTAGAGTCCCTGCTCGCGGAAGAATTTTCCAAGCGCCGCCATCTCGTCAGATGCCCCGTTAAATGGGGCCATTGGCTGCTTCGTCTTGCGGCTGCGGATCAGTTCAAAGATCCCGAACAATCCGATCGACCGCACGTCTCCGACCGATGGATGCTTCGCCTGCATCTCTTGGCCGAGTTGCTGCATCACGGCGCCCATCTTGCGCGCGTTCTCGATCAGATGATCTTCTTCATAGACGCGAATGGTCGCGAGCGCGGCCGCGCACCCCATGGGATGCGAGTTGTAGGTCAGCCCTCCATAAAAGACCTTGTCCTGAAAATGTTGCGCAATGTGGTGGCGCATTCCGACGGCACCGAGAGGAAGATAGCTTGCAGTTAATCCTTTTGCCATGCAGATCAGGTCGGGAACGACCTTCCAGTGATCGATGGCGAACCATTCTCCGGTGCGCCCGAAGCCGGCCATGACTTCGTCCGCAATCATCAGGATGCCGTACTTGTCGCAGAGCTTGCGCACGCCTTGCATGTAACCGTCGGGCGGAATGAGAATTCCGTTCGTGCCGACAACAGTTTCGAGAATGAATGCGGCAATGGTCTGAGGTCCTTCGAGTTGCATCGTCTCTTCGATCATCGCGAGAGAAGTCTCTGCCGATTCCCATCCGCGCTCGATGCCATGGTAGGGATCGAGCACTCGGACCACGCCGGGAATTCCAGGCTCGGCCGCCCAGCGGCGGGGATCGCCAGTCAGAGAAATACTGCCGGCGGTCGCTCCGTGATACGAGCGGTAGCGCGCCATGATTTTGTGGCGTCCGGTGAAGAAGCGCGCGATCTTGATTGCATTTTCGTTGGCTTCGGCGCCGCCGTTGGTGAAAAAGAAAGTGTCGATATCGCCCGGGGTGATTTCGGCGAGCTTGGCGCCTAGGCGCGCGCGCGGCTCAGTCGCCATGAAGGGATTGGCATAGCAGAGCGTTTCGGCTTGCTCTTTGATCGCGTTAATGACGCGCTCGTCGCCGTGTCCAATATTGACCGACATCAACTGACTGTTGAAGTCGATGAAGCGCTTTCCTTCGGGCGTCCAGAAGTAAATTCCCTTGGACTTCGCCACGGGGATCGGATCGACCTTTGACTGCGCCGACCATTCGAACAGCGTGTGCTTCTTGGTGAGATCAACAATTTCCTGGCCAGACATGGCCGGGGTGGCAAGAGTCGTTGTCATATGAGTTCCTCAATTTCGTGGTCGCAATGATTGGGGGTAATTGAGTAATTTGGTAATTTAAGGGCCTCAGATCTGAAGGTTTTCAAATTACTAAGTTACAAAATTACCCAGTTACCAAATTGTTAGAATTTCCGGCTGTGCTCCTTGGCCCAGCGCTCGACCACGACTTTCTTGTCGGTATAGAACTCAACCGAATCCCGGCCTTGGCCGTGGAGATCGCCGAAGAAGCTGTTCTTCCATCCGCTGAAGGGGAAATAGGCCATGGGAGCGGCAACTCCGATATTGATGCCGATGTTTCCCGCCGGAGCTTCGTAGCGGAAGCGGCGCGCGGCCGCGCCGCTCGCCGTGAATAGTGACGCTTGATTGCCGTAGGCGCTGCGCTCAAGGAACGCGAGTGCCTGATCCATGTTGTCGGCGTGAACGAGGCTGAGCACCGGGCCAAAAATTTCGGTATCGGTGAGTTCACTAGTCGCGGGCACGCCATCGAGAATTGTCGGCTTCACGAAATTGCCCGCATCGTGGCGAGGAATCTTTGCGTTGCGTCCGTCGAGGAGAACTTTCGCTCCCTGCTTCTCGCCAACTTCGATAAGTGATTCGACGCGCTCTTTGCTTTGCGGCGTAATCACTGGCCCCATCTGTATCCCGTCTTCAAGACCGTTGCCGACTTTGAGTTTGGAAGCCGCGTCGGCAATCGAATCGCGGAACGTCTTCTGCGCTTCGCCGATCGTCACCGCAACAGACACGGCCAGGCATCGCTGGCCCGCACATCCGAAAGCGCTGTCGCTGATGATTTGCGTCGCCATCGGCATATCGGCGTCGGGCAGAACGATGACATGATTCTTCGCGCCCCCCTGGCACTGGCAGCGCTTGCCCTGTTCGGCGGAACGCGAATAAATGTAGCGAGCCACCGGAGTTGATCCGACAAAACTGATCGCGCGAACTTTCGGATGATCGATCAGAGCGTCAACCGCGGCCTTGCCTCCGTTTACCAGATTGACCACTCCTTTCGGCAGAGCCGTCTTCTCCAGCAGTTCGTAGATGTATCGCATGGTCAGCGGGACGCGCTCGCTGGGTTTGATGATGAACGTGTTGCCCGTGGCGATTGCGTACGGCAAATACCAGAACGCAATCATGCCCGGGAAATTAAACGGAACGATGGCCGCCACCACGCCCAGCGGCTGGCGGATCATCATCTCGTCGATGCCGCGCGCGACATCTTCGAGGTTGTAGCCCTGCATCATCATCGGAATGCCGCAGGCCACTTCGACGTTCTCGATGGCCCTCCGCATTTCGGCCTTCGCTTCGGCAAAGGTCTTGCCGTTCTCCATCGTGATGATGCGGGCAATATCGTCGATGTGCTCTTCGAGCAACATCTTGAGTTTGAAGAGCGGCTGGATGCGGTCTTCCGGAGGCGTGCGGCGCCATTCCGGAAATGCCGCAGCGGCAGCTTCGACCGCGGCATTTACCGCTTCTGCGCCGGACAAGGGCACACTCGCGAGGACCTCGCCCGTCGCCGGATTCACCACGTCGCGCCATTCGGCGGCATGCGAGCCGGCCCATTGTCCGTTGATGTAGTGCGTGAGCTTGTTTGTAGGAGGTGCGGCTACGCTCATGGTCGTGATGCCTTTCGCTATCGCGAAGAATGTCGTGCGAGGGAAGCGAAGAAACTCCCCAGACTTGAATCATCATACCGCTACAGACACTGTGGCGGCCCGCGGTTACACCAGTTGAGCGACGGCGCCCTTCGGATCGCAGACGCCCGCGATTGCCGACTCGAGCACGCCCATCGCTTCGTCCATCTGCTCGTTCGTGATCACCAGCGGCACGAGTACGCGGATCACGTTGGAGTAGGTTCCCGCCGTGATGGTGATGAGCCCGTGCTCGTAGCAGTACTGCGAAATCCTCTTGGTTTCGTCCGTCGCCGGAGCCTTCGTCTCCTGGGCTTGCACGAGTTCGATGGCCTGCATGCCGCCGAGTCCGCGGACATCGCCGATGATCGGCCACCGACGCTGCCACTCGCGTGCGCGGCGCTGAAAATGATCGCCGAGTTCATTGGCGCGAGCGAGCAA
Organism: Candidatus Acidiferrales bacterium; assembly: GCA_035507635.1. Classification (GTDB taxonomy): domain Bacteria; phylum Acidobacteriota; class Terriglobia; order Terriglobales; family Acidobacteriaceae; genus Sulfotelmatobacter. Next base: position 946 of record DATJOA010000149.1, on the reverse strand, counting down.
ATTCTCGCGATCAAAAAGGTCGAGAACAGCGAGCGCTGCCGCGCAGGACAGCGGATTCCCCGCGAACGTGCCGCCCAACCCGCCGACGGCGGGAGCGTCCATGATCTCGGCGCGTCCGGTAACGGCGGCCAGCGGCATCCCTCCGCCCAGCGATTTTGCAGTGACGATCAGATCGGGCTCGATTCCATAGCGCTCGCTGGCAAACAGAGCTCCCGTGCGCCCGAAGCCTGACTGGACTTCATCGGCGATAAAAAGGATGCCGTACTTATGACACAGGTCGAGCAAGACCTTGAAGTAGTCCGGCGGCGGAGCGATGAAGCCGCCTTCTCCCAGCACGGGCTCCGCGATGACGGCCGCCACTTCCTCATTCGCCACCACGCGCTTGAATGTGTCTTCCAAATGCCGCGCACAATAGAGATCGCATGACGGATACGTCTTCGAATACGAGCACCGGTAGCAATACGCGAACGGCACGCGGTAGACGTCGCTCGGGAAGGGGGCGAATCCGGCCTTGTACGGATGCGTTTTGCTGGTCAATGCCAGCGTCATCATCGTTCGGCCGTGAAATGCGTCTTCGAATGCGATAATGCCCGGTCGCTTCGTGTAGGCGCGCGCGATCTTTACCGCATTCTCGACCGCTTCGGCGCCGCTGTTCACAAAGATGGTTTTCTTCGGGAATTTTCCGGGAGTTACTTCATTCATCCGCTCAGCGAGGCGGACGTAGCTTTCATAGGGCGTGACCTGCACGCAGGTGTGAAGGAATCTATCGAGTTGCTCTTTCACCGCATCGACGACTTCTTCGCGGCGATGCCCGACGTTGAGGCAGCCGATGCCTCCGGCGAAATCGAGATAGCGGTTGCCGTCGACGTCTTCGAGCCAGGCGTCCTGCGCCTTGGCAACGTAAATCGGAGTGCCATGGGAAAGCCCACGCGGCACGGCTTTAGCG
>DATJOA010000148.1:0-4888 GCA_035507635.1 Candidatus Acidiferrales bacterium | reverse complement strand
GGTCGTCCCGGTCAGATGGTTGCCGAGGATGAGGATCTGCTTCCCGGCTTTGCTAATGGCAGGAACGGCTTCGACGATAGGTCCGAGGCCGCTCGCGTATTGAAAGGCAGTGCCGTAACCCCAGTCCTCGCTGGTATCAGGTCCGATGCCGCCGAACGCAGTGGTGCCATAAAAATTCCCATCCGTGCCCTGAAAGAGCCCAGAGATTGGGTTGAAGCCCCTGCCAGAGCCGCATTGGCAGAAAGCGTAAAGCGGAGTGAAATCACCGGCCAACGAAACTCGGTAGATCGCACCCCGAACTCGTCCGACCCAGGATCCAGAGCCACCGCCGTCCATCATTCCGTACAAGTTGCCGTCGCTCCCAAGGATCAGTTGCGAATCGGGCGAACCGAAGGGCTCGGCCTTCGACAGCGTGTTCAGGACCGAGAACTGACCGCTCGGTGTGATCTTGAAGACGCCGCCCAGAGTGGTCCCTTCAAAATTGCCGTCTGCATCTTTCGTCAGTGCGTATGGATAAGCCCAGGTGCTTCCGGTGCACTGGTCGTTCTGCGGATTGCAAAAGTTGTAGATGACCGAGTATTCGCCGGAAGGAGTGATCTTGTAGATGACTCCGCCTCCGGTGGTTCCACCCTCGTTGGCTGCTCCGTAATAATTTCCGTCGTTTCCTTCGACGGGCGGGGAAAACGGCTTTTCGCCGTCCGCGCAGTTTGCTTGTGAGCAGAACGAGTAAAGCTGGGTATATTGGCCGGAAGGTGTGATCTTGAAGATGATGCCCGGGCTGTCGCTGGAATTGCCGCCGTAGACGGTTGCACCATAGAAATTACCATCGCTGCCCAGTGTGATTCCCTGGGGCCATGTGCCGTCGTTGCAGGTTTTGCCGAAGTTGTAAAGGACGGTGAGCTTGCCCTGCAGCGTCAGCCTGTAAAAGACCCCGCCTGCGCAAGGTGCATTGCCTCCGGCAGAGGTCACTCCGTACAAGTTGCCGTCTATGCCAAGAATCGGTGCAGTTTGAGGCGCCGCGCCGTAGGGACATTTGGTCTGGCTGCAGGCAAACGTGTAAACATTGGTGAGCTCTCCGCTGGGCGTCATGCGGAAGATATTTCCTCCACCGCCGAAAATTCCGTTGGTAGCGGTGCCGTAGAAGTTTCCGTCGGTGGCTTGCGTGACGGTGCCGTAGGGCTCCCAGCCGGTACCGCCGATGCCGATGCCGCTCAGGTCGGAGAAGGTCACGGTTTGTGCCTGGGCGCTCACCGCCAGGCTGAGGGTGAAGGCCACGCATGCGAATATGACGGCCAGTGTCGGAGAAGTCTTTGAACTTTTCATCGAGATATCCTCGTTAAAAAAAATGCATCAGCGAAGCAGCACAGAAAACGTGTAAAACACGGGCCCGGAAGCCGAGGGGGTCTCTGCCAAGGGCCCGTTCGCGACGACTACTGGGTCACGACAAACTGGGGACTGCTGTTGAGGGTTCCATCTGGTGTGGTGACGGAGACTGCGCCGCTGGTCGCGCCCGTTGGAACCGTTGCTTTGATGTAGGTATCGGACTCCACTGTAAAATTCGCCGGGATGCCGTTAAAAGTGACAGAGGTCGTTCCGGTCAGTCGGTTGCCGAGTACGAGAACGCTCTGGCCCGGCTTGCCGCCGACCGGAACCGTCTCCACTAGAGGATGGAGACTGTTGGAGAACCGGAAGACCGTGCCGAAGCCAGTAAAACCAAGTTGGTTAGTGTTGCCGGATAATCCGCCGTAACCTGTCGTTCCATAAAAATCGCCATCAGTAGCCTGGAACAGCGAATCGAACGGATCGTAACCGTCGCGCCCAGCTTTAAAGAATGGAAGTTGCTTGTACGTGCCGGATTTGCTGATCTGGAAAATGGATCCCAGCGTCGCGGGGCCCCACGACCAAGACGTTCCCCCACCGGTGGTGCCGTAAAGATTCCCGTCGCTGGCCAGCATCAGTGGAGGAACAGGGAACCCCGACTTTCCGCTCAAGAAGCTATGCAGGACGGTATAGTCGCCCGCGGAGGTGAGCCTGAAGACGACTCCGTTGTTGTAAGTTCCACCGGTCTCGGTTGTCCCATAGAGGTTTCCATCCGCACCCTGCGCGATTGTGGGGAGATAGCTGCCATCGGGGCAGTTCGGGGTTGTGGGATCACAAAAGTTATAGAGTACCTCGTATGCACCGGAAGGGGTGAGTTGGTAGATGACTCCGCCATTGTCAGCTCCTCCGCCGGCGGTTGTGCCGTAGAAATTTCCGTCGGCGGCCTGGACGGGCGGAAGGAATGGCCCCCCTCCATCGGCACAAGCCGTTGAAGAGCAGAAGGAATACACCTCGGTGATTTCGCCGCCCGGGCTCATTCGAAACAGGGTGCCGGCCGCATTCGCTCCCCCGCTTTCGGTCGTACCGTAGAAGTTGCCGTCCCTACCCAAAAGGAGCCCACGGGGATACTGACCGTCGCTGCACGAAGCGTCGGAACAGAATGTATGGAGGAGCGTAAACTCGCCGCCCGGGCTCACTTTGAAGATCGTGCCTGAGCCAAATATGGAGTTGGCGTAGCTGCCGCCGTTCTGCGCAGTTCCGTAGAAGTTGCCATCGCTTCCAAGGCTCAGCGCATAGGGATTGCTACCGTCCGCGCAATTTGGCTGCGAGCAGAATTTGTAAATCGAAGTGATTTCTCCCGCCGTTGTCACTCGAAAAACATTGCCGACGGCAGATTGCCAGGGCGCAGAACTCGTACCGTAAAAGTCTCCGTCCGTGCCCTGGACTACGGAGTTCATGGGCAGGTACCCGTTGTTGCCGTCGAAGTCAGCGAGGTAGGTGACGGTTTGCGCCTGGGCGAACACCGTCAGGTTCAAGGTACACACCGCGAGCGCGATGGCGAGAGTGAATCTGTAATTTGAATACTTCATCGAAGTGGCTCCCCTAGCTCGTTCTACAAAGCAAGCAACGGTGTGTGGAATCATGGCCGGAACCCGGACAGATTGGCGTAGTGAGCGCTTACAGATTAAGGGGAGGTCGAACCGAATGCGGAGAGTTTACCACTTCACGTGGCGACGTCTCGACGTGAACTGTCAGCCGTAGGACGGCGACACATCAAGCGACTGGATACGCATGTCGCACAATGTCGCACTTTGTCGCGATGGTCGGGCAGGCGGCGAATTCTGCGTTCTCGAGCGTGCCGGGAGACAACGCACAGCAATTTGTCACTCGATTGAAAGAGTCAGAGAAACCGTTTACACTCTCCCGACGTGCCGGGCGACAACTAACTGAGATCGCGGACACCTGCAAGGCACCCCCACCTGCACCGCCCCCACCTGCATATAGAAGAAATGACGGCGCAGGATCACAAGCCGAAATCCAAGGCGGAGGCTCTGAGTCCGGCCGATCGCCTCGACTACTGGCAGGAGATCGCGAATTATTTGGGGCGCGAGGTGCGTACGGTCCAGCGCTGGGAGCGGGAGAAATCTCTGCCCGTACGCCGGCTCAGTGGCGATCGGGACGATATCCAGCCCCGAGTTTTCGCCTACAAGTCAGAGATTGATGCTTGGGTTGCGAAGCAGTCGGGCCAACGCGCTCTTCCGTCAGACGCTTCCGCGGCCACTACACTCACGCCAAGAGATTCATCTTTGCTGCGCGTCGCTGTATTGCGATTGGAGAATAGCGGTGGCAGTCCCGAGACGGAGTTCTTGAGCGATGGCGTCAGCGACAGCCTGATCACGCGGCTGTCGCAGTTGGCAAGTTTGCGGGTCATCTCCCGCACTTCCGTGTTGCGCTACAAGGGACAAGCGATCGATCCCGGCGCAGTTGGACGCGAACTCGAAGTGGACGCGGTGCTGACCGGCCGCATGGTGACGCGGGGCAATGCGCTTTCCATCAGCCTGGAATTGATTGACGTCCGCGACAACAGCGTCCTGTGGGCGGGGCGCTATAACCGGAGTATCGACGATCTGGTCACCGTCGAAGATGAGATCTCTCAGAGCGTAGCCGAGAAACTCGAAGGCAAGCTGACTGGGGGCTCGCATACGCTGCTGCCGAAACGCAGCAAGCAGAATCCCGAGGCATATCGGCTGTATCTGAAAGGGCGCTACTACTGGAACAAGCGTACTGGCGACGCTGTCAAGAGAGGGCTCGATTATTTCCACCAGGTCATCGAACTGGACCCAGTGTATGGGTTGGCGTACGCGGGAATCGCCGACTCGTACTCGATGATGGTTTTCAATAACATGATTTCCCCGCGCGATGGACTCCCCAAAGCGCGAGCAGCGGCAAGCCGGGCGTTGGAGCTGGATGAAAGTTTGGCAGAGGCTCGTTCCTCTGAAGCATTCGTGAAACTGTTTTACGACTGGGATTGGGCGGGAGCAGAGCGGGAATTTCATCGCACGTTTGAAGTGGATCCCAACTACTCGATCGCGCGGCAGTGGTACGCGATGGAGTTGGCAGCTTTGGGACGGCATGAGGAAGCTGTGCGAGAAAATGAGCGCGGGCTGGAGATCGATCCTCTCTCGTTGTCGATTAACTCCACGTCTAGCTTGCTCTTATATTTCGTGCGGCAATATGACCAAGGGCTGGAGCAGGGCCTAGCCACCGTCGAGATGGATCCTAATTTTTTTGCTTCGCACTTTGTTTCTGGTTTAGCTCTCGAGCAGAAGGGACACCTTGAGAAAGCCATTGTTGAGTTCAGGGCGAGTGCGGACCTTTCGGGCCGCTGGCCGTTGTTCGTAGGCGCTTACGGGCATGCCTGTGCTGCCGCCGGAGACAAGGAGGAAGCGCGAAAGGTGATCGCGGAACTGCGGGATGCATCGGTGAGGAAGTACGTGTCGTCTTTCGCTGTGGCGTCCGTCTACGCAGGATCAGGTGACAAAGACCTTACGCTCGACTGGCTGGAGAA
>DATJOA010000147.1:0-8519 GCA_035507635.1 Candidatus Acidiferrales bacterium | reverse complement strand
CGAAGGATGACGGAGTAGTAGCCGGGTTCAGCGATTTCTTCTTCGTGGCTGAAGCGGGAGCGGTATCCTTCGCCGGGATTCTGGCGCGAGCCGGGCATGGTTTTCGCGGGACCAGTCCCCGGCATCAGCAGAAAGTCGAGCATGTCGGAGGCGCCAGTGCCGCTCAGGTGAGTGTGGCTGAATCCCATGATCGAGCTGTCGGAATAGTGATAGCCGGAGCACCAGTCCCATCCATCGTTGTAGGTGTCGGGGCTGAGTTGAACCATGCCGAAGGGCACGGTTGCGCCGGGGTAGGTGTGGCCGTGTCCGCCGGTGCCGATGGAGATCTTCACGAATTTGATAGGGTCTTCGCCGGAAGAAGCAGATGAGCTCACAGCCTCGGGTCTTGATGATTTGCTGCGCGGTAGAAGACGGGAGATCGGAAGTGCGGAGAGAGCGGACAGAAAACTGCGACGAGATATCATCGTGATCCTCGGAATGAATGAAACAGTAAATTGTAGTGCGTCGAGAGCGTTAACGGAGGATTGTGATCGGCTGCGATCATTCCGGAAGCGCCCAGGCGAAGAGCACTCCGCCGCTGCTGGTGACAACGAACTGGCGGCCGTCGAGTTCGTAGGTGATCGGGGAACTCACGATCTCGGAGCCGGAGCCGGCGTGCCAAAGCGTCTTGCCGTCGCTGGAATCAAGGGCGAGAAAGTTGCCCATGGCATCTCCGGTGAAGGTCAGGCCGGAGTCGGTTGTTAGGACCCCGGCCCCCGATCCCCAAGGGCCGAGTTCGTGCGTCCAGCGGAGTTTGCCGGTCTGGTAGTCAATCGCTTCGAGAACGGCTTTGCCCCAGACGTCGTAGTCGGCGCCGGCCCATCCGTAGAGTCCGTCGGCAGGCTTGGCGAAGTAGATGCTCCAACTGGGATGTGCGTCGACGATGAAGAGGCCATTCTTCGGGTCGAAGCTGGGAGAGCGGTAGTTGGTGAGGCCGCCTTCGTCGGGAGCGATGAGGCGTCCATCGGGCGCGGGCTCTTTCTCGGGATTGGGAATGGGGTGGCCTTGCTTGTCGACGCCAAGGCTCCAATTTACAGGGCCGTAGGGAACCGTCAACAGACTCTTGCCATTCGTGCGATCGAGAACGAAGAAGTAGCCGTTGCGCGAAGTCTGCATGAGCATCTTCTTCGGCTGTCCTTGAAAGTCTCCGTCGACGAGGACAGGAGTTTCAACGGCGTCCCAGTCGTGGGTGTCGTGCGGAGAGACTGAAAATGCCCAGGCAAGCTTGCCGGTATCGGGATTGAGAGCGACGATGGAGCAGGTGTAGAGATCGTCGCCGGGTCGCGTGGAACCGTTGAGAACGGGCGTGGGATTGCCGGTTCCCCAGTAGACAAGATTGAGATCGGGATCGTAGGTACCGGTCATCCAGGTCATGCCGCCGGTGGTCTGGTTGGGAGTGCCGGCGGGAGGAGTGGAATTCCATTGCCACTGCGTCGCGCCGGTTTCAGGATCGACGGAGCGGATGAATCCGGTAAGGTTGTCAAAATCTCCCGAGACTCCGACGAGCACGTGAGTGCCGACGACGAGCGGAGCCATGCTGGTCCAGTAGCCTTTGGTGACGTCGGCGACCTGAACGTTCCAGCGAACGGTGCCGTCTTTCGCATTGAGCGAGACGAGATGGGCGTCGGGAGTGACGAAGAAGAGATATTGGTTGTACATGGCGACACCGCGATGTCCGATGTGCTCGCCGGGGCTGCGGGGATTGGTATAGTGCCAGATCTGATGGCCTGAGCGGGCGTCGACTGCCCAAATGTTTTCGGGGACGGTGAAGTATAGAATGCCGTCGACCAATAGCGGCGAGGACTTGATTTCTTGTTGCTGATGGGTCTGGAAGGCCCACGCGAGGGAAAGATTCTTGACGTTCTGTGGAGTGATCTGCTGGAGCGAGCTGTGGCGGCGTCCGGAGTAGTCGCCGTGATAGATGGGCCAGCTGTCGGCGGGCGGGTGCAGAAGCATCTGTGGAGTGGCCCCCTGGGCGAGCGCGAGATCGGGCGCGAATGCGAGGAATGCGATCGATGCCGTTAGAAATGTTTTGGCGATGAAACTCATCCTGGTTGAGTCCTTTTGAATTCCCAATCAAGTCATCGTGCGATTAGCGCAACGTTTGCAGATACGCCATCAAGTCGTGAATGTTCTCGTCGGTGTACTTGGGAAATAGATCCACGTGCGCATTCGCTGGAGAATCGACTTTGTATTGAACGTCCCCGGTTCGCCAGGAATGGTAGTAGCCTGTGTCGTCGATAAGGCCCACAGTAAATTCGTCTAAATATGCGAGCCTGCCGGTGATCGTTTCGCCCGATGCGAGAGTTACCATGACTTTCGATTTCGCGTGACGCGGGTAGAGCATCTGCTCTTCGAGTTCGAGGCCTTTGTAACGGGAGGCGATTCCGGCGAGGTCGCCTGTCGGCGAGTGACAATTGGAACATCCGCCTGCGCCCTCAAAGTACCTCTTACCTGCTTCAACATTGCCGGTTTGAAGATCGGCGGGATCCACGCCCTTGCGGCCGCCGTTTCCGCGTGTATTGTGGGCGGCGGCATTGTTCTGCTGTGTGTGGATAAAGGCGACGAGGCTGGCGATCTGGTCGTCGGTGCGGTCAAACGGAGGCATGCCTCGGTCGGGGCGGCCGTTTCGCACTACGGTACTTATCTTGCCGCCATTGATATCGCTTCTCACGAGACGGGAGCGGGTGAGGTCGGGCCCGGTTTCGCCGCCAGTTGCATCGCGGCCGTGGCAGAAGGAACAGTCCTGGCGGAAGAGCGCGGCCCCTTTCTGGACGAGATCGGGCGGATAGGATTTTCGCGCTGCCGGTGCGGTTTGCTGCGCGCGCATGGGCGCGATGGTTATCGCGCAGACAATTAGTGCGCAGACGATCCGGCTGAGGGTTGATCGGAGGAGATTCATCATTACCGGTCAGTGGGCCTCGCCGGAAGTCTGCGGGCGCGGATGAGGAGCAGTGCTGCCTTCGGTCATCCCCAGTACCCATTTCACCGCCTCGAAATACATTTTGCGGATGTCGGGATCGCTCCAGGATTCTTCGGTGTGGCCGAGCGTGGAATAGAAGACGCGGCCCTTGCCGTACATCTTGTCCCAGGCGACGGCGAAATCGTGGTCGGTACGGTGAATGCGCGGGTTGTTCTCGTAATTCAGCTTCGCCGGATCGAGGCTGAGAAGAACGTGGACTTTGTCGCGAGACCAGTCTTTGGGTTGGTAGATCTCGTCGTACTTGACGAATTCTTTGGGAAAGTGGCGGACGGCGGGGAAGGTCGGATCTTCGTTGATGATGGGCGCGTTGAACGTGAACCAGGGATGCTGGTCGAACCAGCCCCCGATCATCTCGCCGTATTCCGGCCATTTGTAGTTGGTGTCGAGCGCGGCGTGAATGCCGACGAAACCTTTGCCATCGTCTTTGATGAACGACATCATGTCGCGCTTCTGGCTGTCGTCGAGATCGAGTTCGCCAGTCGTGCTGACGAAGACGAGAGCGTCGAAGTAGTTGAGATTCTTAGAATTCCTGCCGAGATCTTTTTTCGTAATGAGCTCGGTATCGGTGCGGAGAGTCGTATCCCAGAGGCCGCTGTCGTGCCCCATGTTGTAGATGGCCGCCATACCGTCGGGAACGGAATCATGTTCCCATCCCTTGGTCTGAGCGATGACGAGAATGTGCTTCAGATAAGTTGGCTTCTCGTGCGGTGGAGAGGGCATGGAGGGATTCACGGCAGGATTCTGGGCGTTCAAGAATATAGTCGATAGGGGTAGGCAAAGCAGCAGAAAGGCGAATTGAGCTTGGCGCAAGAGAAAGATCTCCTTCAGGAACTTTTTGCTGAAACTGTCTGGCAGAAGATCAGGTGTGGCCCACAACACCAGTGTTGGTAAAGGTAACACAGCCAACCGAGTTGGAGTGCTACCCAATGAAACGCAAGCCCTCCTCTCCGCTTGCTATTCCTTCCGGGAATGGCAAGCGCCAGTCAGGATGACAATTTGAGGCTAATCCGTTCTAGGGGATGGAGACCTGAATGGGAGAGGAATAGCCGCTTTCCTGACCACTGGAACTTACAGCGGTGGCTGAGTAGTAGTACGTGGCGCCCGCTACGACCGTATTGTCGGTATAGGTCGTATTGGGGTCGAGCGAAGTATTGATTTTCGTGTAGGAGCCGGAGGTTGTCCCGCGATAGACGTTGTAGCCGCTCACGGACGATGTGCTGGCAGTCCAGGTGAGGCTGACGCTGTAGGTTGGCGAAACGCCGGTACCGGAAAGAGACTCCGAGCTCTTGGAGCTTGTCGAGGTGGTGTACGTCAGCGTGGCCGAGGCGGAACCGCTGGTGGTCGGCGCATAGATGATGTTGACTTGCGCGCTCTGACCGGAGTTTAGGGTCAGAGGAAAGGATGTTCCCGAGATGGTGAACTGGGAGCTGCTGCTGGAGGCCGCAGATACGGTAACGCTGCCTCCGGTAGCCATGATCGTGGAGGGCTGCGAGCCCGTGCTGCCAATGTCGATGCTGCCGAAGCTCAGTGTTGACGGAGTCACGCTGAGCTGTCCCGCGGTGGTTGTCGAGCCTGTGCCCGACAGGGGAACGTTGAGGTTTGGACCGGGCACGAAGACACTTCCGTTGAGCAAGCCGGTGCTCTGCGGAGTGAAGGTGACGCTGAGAGTGAGGCTTTGTCCCTTGTTGAGCGTGATGGGAAGGGTGGGGCCGCTGACCCCGAAGCTGCTGCCCACAACCTGAAACGCGGTAAGCGTTTCGCTCGATGAACCGGAGTTAGTCAAGAGCAGGGAAAGCGAGGAGTTGCTTCCCATATTGACCTGTCCAAAAGAAACGCTAGAGGGAGCGGCTGTCAGTGCACTGCCTGACGTCCCGATGCCGCGGAGTCCCATCTCGAGCGTGGAGTTCGAGGCGGTGCTGGTCACGGTGACGCTGCCGTTGATCCAACCGGTCCTCGTTGGAGCAAAGGTCACGGTGATCGTGGCGGTCTGACCCGCGGCTAGAACAGCGGGCAGGTTGAGTCCAGAGACGCTGAACCCGGCTCCGTTTGGCGTAATGGCCGAGATCGTCACGCTGGTCTGCCCGCTATTGGTCAAAACGGCGGACTGGCTCTGAGATTGCGCAATAGCAACGGATCCAAACCTGATGTTGGAGGGATTGCTCTGCAGTTGCTGCCCGGATCGCGCTTGCAGCGGAAGAAAGCCGGCGATCAGGAGAAAAGCCGTGACGATTGAAACACGAATGGAGAAAGGGGTACTGCTGGACTGGGGGAGTCTCATGCGTTCAGTGTGCCGGGTTGCAAAATCGGCGTGAAGATACCGTTAGGACATATCCTGTTACGACTGGATGGAGGGTTTCGGTTCGAAATAGGGCGACGGTGGGCCCATGACGGAGGTTGGCATACCCATCTTCAGGTGTTCGCGACAGAGAACACAGGGTCCCTTCACTCCGCTTGCCTATCCCTTCGGGAATGGCAAGCTACGAACGGGATGACAGTGCGTGATGTGTCCTGCGAGAAAAAAGATCGCGCCGGGTAGGCGGGATCGAGGGCGAAGGAGTTAAAACCTGTGGTTTGGACTATGGGATCTGAACATTACTGACGATGTTGGAGTATCCGCTCTCTTCATTGCTGGTGTTTACCGCCGTGGCTGCATAGCAGTAGTTAGTAGAGTTCGCGACCGTGGAATCGGTGTAGAGAGTGGTCGTATTCAGCACTTGGTTAATTTTGGCGTAGGAGCCGCACTGGGTCGTATAAACGGCTCGGTAGATGTTGTAGCCGGAGATATTGGACGAGCTGCTGGCGTTCCAGGACAGGTTTACGGTGTGACTGCCGGAGCCGCTGCTGGTACCGGTTCCGGTTAAGGTTTCGGTCGAACTCGAAGGGGAAGCGTTGCTGGTCAAGGTTAGTGTGGCAGTGAACGAGCTGGCCGTTTGCGGGCTGAAGGTCACCGTCACCGGGAGGGTTGCCCCTGCGGCAATCGTCACGGGCAGAGAAAGTCCGCCAATGGTGAATACGGAATTGTTCGTGCTGGCGGCGGTGATGGTCACGTTTGCGCCAGTAGCCTTCAAGGTCGCCGTCCCTTCAGCGCTTGTTCCATCAGCGACACTGCCGAAAGCAAGTGTAGATGGCGTAATCGTGAGCTGTCCGGCGGCTGTGGCGCCAGTGCCCGAGACTCCAACGGTCAGAGATGGGTTCGAGGCGTCAGAGGTGATCGTCACGGTTCCGCTAGCGGATCCTGCCGAAGTTGGAGCAAACTTTACGCTCACGGTCGCGGTTCCACCGGCAGTCAGCGTCAGAGGAGTCGTGATTCCGCTAACGGTAAAGCCTGTGCCGGTGATTCCAACGTTGGAAATTGTGACGCTCGCGCTGCCGGAGTTTGTAATCGTAGTAGAAAGCGTCTGACTTTGTCCGTCGGTGACGGAACCGAAATCCAGGGAAGATGGATTTGCGCCGAGCGTTCCGATGGCCGTCGTGCCGGTTCCCGACACCGGTATGGATAAAGTTGTATTTGAAGCGTTGGAAGTCACCGTAAGCGTGCCGTTCGAAGTTCCGGAACTGGTGGGCGCGAACTTCACGCTGAAACTCGCGCTTTGTCCGGAGGCCAGGGTTGCCGGCGCAGTCATGCCGGTGAGTGTGTATCCGGCGCCGCTGATGCTGGCTTGGGAAACGGTGATGCTGGAGTTGCCGCTGTTCGTGACGGTTCCGGAGATCGTCTGACTCTTGCCGACGGTGACGCTGCCGAAGCTAATGCTGGAAAGATTTGAGCCCAAGGTCCCGGGATTCTGAATGCCGGTTCCGCCTGCACTGAGACCCTGGCAGCCGGACATCACGGCGAGACTCGTCAAAAGGAGGAGTCCGCCGAGTACTGCTTCAAAATGTTTCGAGCGATGTTTTCTTGCTGTGTCTATCATTGCATCGAGCCAAGAAAACCGCGGCCAGCGTCCGTACCGCTACTGGACCGGGGGACGGCTCATCCCCACCAGTGTTGCCTTAGTGGTCCTAAAACAGTAGATAACCGTGGTACATCACGCGCAACGGCGAAAGAACAACCAAGTAACACTTGGTAATGGAACGTTATTAGGGAGCAGTAATCGGCGGGTAATCAATGGAGTATTCGGACGGGCATGTACGTTTGGTGTTGTCCGGGTGCGATCTATTGGTGAAAGAAGTGAACAGATACGATCAACCGCATGGACTCCACCCTGGGGCATTCCGCCCGATATTCGCAAGCGCGAAGGTACCGCCGATTTCATCTTCAATTTCCGGTTTGTCTAAGCTTTCCTGCAGGCGAGGCGGCGCGCAAAGTTGATGGTGTTAGCAAGAACGTAAGCCTCGGAGGATTGCTTGTCAAGACAGAGGATGTACTTCCGATTTCAACTCCGGTGGATTTGACTGTGAACGTGATGGGCTGGTCCTCGCGACGACCGATCTTACTTCACGGTGAAGGCAAGGTCGTTCGCGTGGTAGAACTGGCGCGGGGCGCGGGATTTGAGATCGCGGTGAAGTGCACGCGCCCGATCACCGAGTTGAGGTCGCACGTGCCTGCACGCTGAAGTGTGTGAGCAGTGTTGCGATTTTCATCAGCAGATTATTCGGCCCGATTGCACCTTTTCTTGCGTGAATTCCACGTGCCGGATCTGTGATGCAAAAGCACAAGGTACATGCACTTCGCAGGCCGCTTCCTTCGGAACGGCCTGCTCCGGTCGGGATGCATTCGGCAACGCTGCCCCTAATCCCCATTTTTCCGTTGATCCGCTAAACTGTTGTGACCAAAAAACATCATGACAGCCACAGTGCGGAAGTGCCTCCCCCCTTTTCTCGTTGCATCCTTCGTCATCATTAGCTTGATCAATGCTCCCGCCCAGGTTGCACCTGAATTATTCAGTGGCCTTCAGTGGCGGCTGATCGGGCCATTTCGCGGAGGCCGGGCGGTCGCGGTGTCCGGGGTGTCGGGCGACGGAACGACTTTTTACTTCGGCTCCGTCGATGGCGGTGTCTGGAAAACAACCGACGCCGGTGTGGTTTGGAAACCTATTTTCGATCATGAGCCGGTGGCCTCGATTGGCGCAATCGCTGTGGCACCGTCGGACCCGAAGGTGATTTATGTGGGAACCGGCGAGTCGGATATCCGGTCGGATTTGGCATCTGGGAATGGCGTATACCGGTCGAGCGACGCTGGACAGACTTGGCAATACTTGGGTCTTGGGGATTCGAGACAGATCAGCCGGATCGTGGTGGACCCGTGGAATTCGAGCGTCGTTTATGTTGGCGTGCTCGGGCATGCTTATGGTTCGAATAGCGAGCGAGGCATTTACAAGTCGTTCGATGGCGGCGCGAATTGGAAGAAGGTTCTCGATCTGGGATCGGATATTGGAATTTCGGATCTGGCCATCGCTTCCGGCCAGCCGAGCGTGATGTTTGCGGGAACGTGGCGTGCGCGGCGTCCGCCGTGGAGCACGTATGCACCGCTGGATGAAGCGGGCAGCGGACTGTATCG
>DATJOA010000146.1:0-8539 GCA_035507635.1 Candidatus Acidiferrales bacterium | reverse complement strand
TGTACTTCCCGGACGAAGGCCACTGGGTGCTAAAGCCGCAGAACTCCCAGCTCTGGTATAAGACGGTCAATGATTGGGTTGATCAGTGGACCAGATAGAGCCAGCTTTCCGCTCTCGCATCTCGGCTTACGGGGGAATGTTGATTGTGATCTTTGATTGTTAATGAAGACCGATCCCTTTGGACGTTTCGCGTTTATTCAACAATCGACGATCAAAATTCAAAAATTATCATTCGTGATCACCATCTGAACCCCGAGACCGGCCGGCGCCTGAAGCTTAAGCCGGTTTGTGGGGGCAGCAGCCAAAGTGGATCATCGATGGCGGCCGAAGTGCCTGCGGTGATTCCAACGTCGACTTCGAGTGGCGGGCTGAATCCTCCGCTGGTTGGGGTGACGGTCGCGAGTCCATTCGCGTCCGAGATAGCGTTTGTCTGACTCACCTGCAGGATCACGGGCATCGATGGATTGCCTAGATTGGTCTCGCCATTGCCGAGCGCCGGCGCGACTCCTCCCGGCCGCAAGACTGTCGTGAGAAAAACCACCGGAGCACCAAGGACCGGGTTAGGGGGAACGGAGCCGTCGGTGACGCGTACGGCTACGGGCTGGAGCGCTGAGTTGTTGGAGATCTGCCCGGCGCCAGAGACTTGCTGCAACAATTGTTGTGAAAGCGGCACGGGGTTCGCGCGCCAGGTGACGCAGGGTGCATTCGCGGGAGCCACGCACGCGCTGATCTGTAACTGAGAAGCGAACTGATTCAACGTTAACGTGACCGTGGCATAGCCGGTCGAGTTTGTCTGCGCGCTTGGGGCGCTTAGGGTTCCCGAGCCGCCGACGATCGTGAAATTGACCTGTGCGTTCGATTTTGAAATCCCGTTACTGAGAACCCTCGCTGTGATGGGAAGAGTGACGGACGATCCCTGAGAGACATACACAAATGGAGAGGCCACTCCAATATCGGACGAAGTTTCGGTGGCGTTGAGCGTTGCCGTGACGGATTTTGCTGCCGGATATGACGCGGGTGCCAGAGCCGCTGTGATGTTCGCCACTCCGACTACCATCGGGGTGAGCCAAGTGGCGGCATAACCGTCCTGATCGGAGAGGGCAGCGCAGGACGAAGCTCCTCCGCAGGCCGAGAGTTGAACGGAGTCGGTTGTGCTCCACGCAACCGTCGCGCCGCTGACTGGAGTGATGCCGTCGGAAGCCAACACGCGCACGCTGACGGGATGCGTAGCCTGCGTCCCGACCGGCGTGGATGGATTCAGTCCATAGAGAAGGACAAGCGAATCGCTGGCGGCAGCTCCGTAGGTGAGCGCTCCGGTCATCGTGGTGGAAGACCCGCTGACAGGATCGGTGACGATGACGTTTTGCGGGCCATCGGCAGTCGCCGGGGCGACGATGGTCATCTGTCCTGCACTGACTGCCAGTTGGCTGACTGTGATGGCTCCTATCGTCGCCGTGAGTCCCGGGCCGAATCCGGTGCCCTGGATCGTGAATGCACCTCCGCTGACGCTCACGCGGGAAGGAAACAGAGAATCACCGTACAGGACATGGGCGTGATAGCGGTAGTCTGGGCGTCCGTCGCCACGGTAATCGGAGATCCCGACCAGAAAATTGCCGGACGCGAGAACCTGCGTGTCGAGACGCGTCATGCCAAAAATCGGCTGGTTAAACGGAGACGACGTGAACGTGGGCGGCGGGGTGCCCTGCGGATCGGATGCGGCCCACATTCCGATGACGGGCTGCGCTTTCACTTCGCTGGCGTTGCCGGATTCATCGAGAGTGGTGACGGCGACGGACAGCGTACGATTGGCCTGTGCTGACAACTGAAAGTACGAGATGTCGCCGTAGCCACTGAGTGTGGATTCCCAGTCTCCATCCGGCGGCAGCGCCGCGGGCGAGGTCCACGACGAGGTTGATTGCGGTAGAGGCTGACCTGCACCAGTCATGAGAAGGTCTTGCGCAAGGTCGCCGCCTGCGTTCACTGTGACAGTGATTGGGGAAAATGTGCCTGATGGAGAAACAGGCCCGGGTGAGTATGGGCCAACTCCGGGGGACCACTTAGCATCGAGTCCTTCGACCGAGAGTTGATACTGGGCGCTGCCGCCATTGGGGAGCGGCAGTCCGGCGAGATCAAAAAACCCTTCGACACTGCTGCTGTTCGATCCCCACTCAGAAAGTGGATCGCCTAGGGCGTCGTCGAATCCGGTGACCGGATTCCCGGCGTTTCCGGTGAAGAGAAATCCAGAGACCGAAGATGCCGCGTATTGGCGCGAGGGCAGGCCCGTGGAAGGATCGATCCAGCGCGCCACGACGTTGACGCCCTGCATCGGCTGCGTTGTATTGCCGTGAGCATCGGTGAACCAAACGGATCCATGAATTCTGGCGGTAGTGGAAGAGAAGATCTGCTTACCGGGAAAGCTCCCCTGATTCTGCGCCGTGACGGGATAGAGGCGCGAGATGGCAGCCGCATCGTCCGTCGTCAGCTGATACGGATTCGAGTAGCAGCGGGTGATGGGAGCGCAATACGACGAATCGGTGAAGTGCATCACGGGGAATCCGGCGTAATCGGCGGGCGTGGGCGCAGGCGAGCCGGTTTGCACGTTGACGTTGAGCTGTGACCATCCGAGCCCGAGAACGTTGCCGATGACGCGGACCAGGCGGTACTCGACGTCGTTGAGCTGCGAGGACTGCTGCGCGCATTGTCCATCAATCACAATGAGCGCGTGCTGGTAGGTGGCGAGAGACCCGAAATTGTCGTTCCCTCCGAAGACGGCATTGTAGAAGCATTCACTGGAATCGCCGGCGCCGGCGCCGAGCAGTGCGTCGGTTACGGAACCGTCGGCGTCGTAGACAATGCCAACCGGAGTACCGCTCGCGGTCGGCTGGATATCGGCAGGCATGGAGATTGTGCCATCGCCGTTGAGAAAGACGTTTGTGCCATTTACATCCTCGGCGAGCTGGCCGCCGCTGGTCGCGGTGATTGCGGCTGTGGGTACGGAAGTCCACACGGCGAAAGAAGACGCGACGAAGCTGTTGGCCGATGGGTTGGGAAGAACCGGGCTGAGATCGCCCTGGTCGGTGTAGTAGGTAATGAGTCCTTGCGGCCAGGTGAGCGGCTGCCCTGTCATCGACGGATCGAAATACGTTGGGCCCGCGATTTGTTTAGGGCCTCCGGCGCGAGAGGCCAGAACGAAGACGAGCATGATGGAAGCGGCGACGGCTAGCCTGAGGAGGAATACGCGAGCAGTTAATGCCATGCGATTGTTCATGGTCACCTCTTCTCTACTGTTATTCCTCCTCATTGGCCCGCCTCACCGCCAAGGCGAAATCGCCGAAACGAATACGCGACTTCCCACCGAGGACGGGATCCTTTTGCAAGGCCGAGAGCTGCTGTGGGGAAGGTAGGATGCGTCCCCAGGCGTCGACTTGAAAACGGCCGAGGAGACCTGCAACGGAACTGGTCAGGCCCAGCTTGCTGGGGGGATAAAGAAACAGAAGAACGTGTTCGCCGAGACGATAACGCTGGCCCGAAGACCATAGGCCGATCCACTGCGAGATGGTGAGCCCTTCGCCGGGTGTCGCACCGCGAATAGCATTTTCGACGCGAAAGGTGATCGTCACCGTTTCTACTGAGTGCGCAGAAGTCCCCGGTCGACGCTCAATGCGAATTACAGTGCCGGCGAAAATCAACCCGGCGGATCGGATCATTTCGGGAAGGGCTATTGGTCCCGGGCGATAGAGGCGGAATTCAGGAGCCGGACGAATTAGAGTTGGCGGGATGAAAAGCGAGCGCTCTTCTACTGGATCTGAAGCGCTCGGCAGAGATATTGACGACCGGCGAATTGATTGTTGGCGCTGAGCGGCCGAATAGATCGGCGCGAGAACGACACAGATAGCGAGCAGACAGGCGTAGTTTTTCCCAAACATGGGAGGACCTCAATCCAACGTCTGCTCGGAGGATTAACCGGAAAAACGCGCAAGCTTAATCTCGGTGTGATGAGGAAATCTGTGATGAATGTCACAAAGGGTTGTGAAATTCGCAGACGGATTTCATTTTGGGAAGACAATCCACCATTCTGTAAACTGAAGGGCCGACTTCGAGCGATGTCTGTATGATCGAAGCTGCATCCTTGCGGCGAGTGCCACTCGAAGATGAAAGGCGGACGATGACAATTCTCGAGTTTACGTTACTGGTCTCCTCCGGCTCACTGCTCGCGGGGCTGGTCGGGGCGTTAACGGGGCTGGGCGGCGGCGTGGTGCTGGTGCCACTGCTGACGCTGGTTTTCAAGGTCGATATCCGGTATGCGATTGGGGCGTCGCTGGTATCCGTGATCGCGACCTCTTCGGGCGCCGCGGCAGCGTATGTGAAAGAGGGGCTGTCAAACATAAGGATTGGGATGTTTTTGGAAATCGCAACCACACTGGGCGCGTTGGCAGGAGCGCACGTCGCCACTCATGTCTCAACACATTCAATTGCGATTGTGTTTGGGCTGGTGCTGATGTCTTCGGCGTACTTCTCGCGCAAGCCGAGACCTATTCATGAGAGATCGGTCCCCCCTGATCCAACGGCAACGCGGCTGCGACTGAACGGCAGTTTCCCGGATATGGAAGGCGAACGCCACTACAACGTCCAAAATGTACCGACCGGCTGGAGCCTGATGTTTGGCGCGGGAATTCTATCCGGGCTGCTGGGGATCGGTTCAGGCGCAATGAAAGTTCTCGCCATGGATCAGGCAATGAAGATCCCGTTCAAGGTGTCGACCAGCACCAGCAACTTCATGATCGGAGTAACCGCGGCCGCCAGCGCCGGGGTGTACCTGAGCCGGGGATACATCGATCCGGGACTTGCTATGCCCGTCATGCTTGGGGTCCTTGCCGGTTCATTGATTGGCGCGAAACTGCTGATGAGGCTGCATACGAAGTGGCTGCGGCTGGGATTCAGCCTCGTAATCCTGGTGCTGGGAATTGAGATGCTCTACAACGGGCTCTCCAGGAGAATTTGATGGAGCAGGGACGTGGGTGGGGAGATCAGCGAATCGAAGAAATCGTGGGCAATCTGCTGCGCACGGGCGTGACGCTGGCGGCATCAGTAGTTTTGATCGGCGCCGTGATTTACCTGACACGGCATGGCAGCGCGTCGGCGGATTATCGATCTTTTCGGGCAGAGCCGTCCGATCTGCGCGCGGTTGCCGGGATTCTACGCAATGCAATTCACTTGCGCGGCCGGGGAGTGATTCAGTTGGGACTATTGTTGCTAATCGCCACTCCTGTCGCACGGGTGGCGTTCTCGATTTTCGGCTTCGCCAAAGAACGCGATCATTTGTATGTTGTCTTCACAACGGTTGTGCTCGGCGTCCTGCTCTACAGTTTGCTCGGGCCGAGCTAGTTCGGTCAGGTCATCGAGATTGCTTGAAAGGATGATTATTCCGGCACTCTTCTGACGCTCCGTTTGCCGACCTCTCCGCGGGAATGGGACAATACATCACATGCGAAAAAATCTCACAACAATCATGACCCATCTTATGGCAGCGAGCGCGTTGCTGATCGGGAATGCGCTGGCACAACAGGGTTCGACCGCCGGGCAATCGGCAAGCACGGCTAAGCCTGGCGCGGCCAAGAAGACAACGGCAGCCAAGTCCACGAGTCCCTACACGCTGAAGACGCAGAAGGATAAGGGCAGCTATGCGCTGGGCATGAGCGTCGGCCTAGGATTGCATCGGCAGGGCGTCGATGTAGATCCGGCAATCGTAGCGCGGGGACTGCACGACGCAATGTTGGGCCGGAAGACTTTGCTGACCGAAGATGAAATGCGAGCGGCGCTGCAACAACTGCGCGCCGACGTGAGCAAGCAGCAGGAAGCCAAGGCGCAGACAGAGGGCGCGGTCAATCGCAAACAAGGCGAAGACTTTCTAGCCGCCAACAAATCGAAGCCGGGAGTGACCACGTTGCCGGATGGACTGGAATACAAAATCCTGACAGAGGGCACCGGACCGAAGCCGACCGCTGACGATACGGTGACAGTCAACTACCGAGGCACGCTAATCAACGGCAAGGAATTCGACAGCTCCTACAAGCGCGGACAGCCGGCAACGTTCCCGGTGGGTGGCGTGATCAAAGGCTGGACCGAAGCTTTGCAACTCATGCCGGTTGGGTCGAAGTGGGAGTTGTATATTCCTTCGGATCTCGCCTACGGAGATAGGGGAGCCGGAGCAGATATCGCTCCCGGATCGACCTTAATCTTTGAAGTGGAATTGCTCTCGATTGATCAGAAGAAGTAATAAAGAGCCTAAGATTTCAGGAACGGCCGTCTGGTTTGCAGGCGGCCGTCCTTGTCTTTCCCCACGGAGGCACCCGCGCTCGTTGAATTTTATTCAGCATCGCCGCGTCTCCGTGGTGAAAAAGCCGCTACACGGCCCGTCCGACATGTTCTTGCGCCGAAAGATTGGCGCCGGCAAGCAAGAGCAGGCCTGAAAGAAATGCCCAGAACATCAGGCTGACCGAGAGAGAAAAAGGTCCGTAGACTTCCTGAAAATTGAGCCATGGAAGCGCAAGGATATAGGCGTACTTGAGAGCTTCGGAAAGAAGTCCCATGATGATGGCCGCGGGAAGTACCGCGTGAACAGGAACCTTTCCGTTTGGCAAAATCCAATAGATCAGGAAGAAGATGGCGATGCTGGCGGCGATCGCGAAGACTTTCATTACGAGGAATCCAACCAGGCGCACAAATCCGGTGCCGTATCCGCGAAACAGGAATTCTATGAACGCGACCGGACCCGCCGTGAGAGCGATCGAGAGCAGGGCTAGTACCCCGCAGGCGAAAGCCAATCCGAAAGAAACGATCTGGTTCCCCAGATACGAACGATTATTTTCGAAATGCCAGACCCGGTTGAGAGCAACTTCGAGCGGAAGAAATACTCCCGACGATGTCACTAGCAAAATAATGAGCGAGAAGACCTGTACGCTCTGGCGGGAGTTGACCATGGCATTGAGATTGCGAATGACGAAGTCCTGTCCGGCGGGAAGATAGTCGCGCAGCAGCTGCAGGACAACCTCATACATCACGCGCGAATGAAAAACGCGGCGGATCAGCGTCATCATCAGCACGACGAATGGAAAGAAGGACAAGATGGAATTCGCCGCCACGGAGAAGGCAAACGTATGGACATCGGTACGTGTCAGGTACCTGACCGTAGAGAGCACTAAACCCGGAGGCCGTTTCCGAGTCGGGCGGACGGGCGCTCGCTGCGCTGTTGGGGTTGTCGCAACCACGGGGGTGGGAGGATTGGGCACGGAAACACCATGCTAACAGAGCGGTTTGAAGGGGCGGGAGCACGGAAGTTTCCGGGCCAGTTACCCGATCTATTTCTTAATCCCTGTTAAAGTTATCCGTATGTGACCAGGGGTCATATTACGATTCCGTTCTAATTTCTCTTGCGAAACGTTTTAATACTGCTTATTATCTTCTGCTCAATACCGGGGAATGGTCCGGTGGCGAGACCAGTAAGAGGTTGACGTTTGTTGGGTGTGGTGGAAACGAGCCAAATTGTCGGACTCCGGAAGTTCCCGGTGCGGATGCTCACCGCGATTGGGATCTAAGGAGTCTTTTCTTTTGGAAGTAATTCCCTCTGCACATCGTAGACGCAACCGCAAGTTCAACCAGCTTCTTTGAGGGGGGCTTCTGTCGACCGAAGCGGAATCCGAGAATCTGGGGAACAATTCTTCGCGATTGGTGAAAGGAGTTTTATCCGTGAGAGAGAAAGGTACAGTAAAGTGGTTCAACGGGGCGAAGGGATATGGCTTCATCCAGCGCTCTACGGGGGAAGATGTGTTCGTACACTTTTCCGCAATCCAGGAAAACGGCTACCGCACCCTGAACGAGGGAGAGACCGTTGAGTTCGATCTGCTGAAAGGCCCCAAAGGCTTTCAAGCGGCCAACGTCGTCCGCGCATAATCTGCCAGCCATTGAAAAACCCTCCTGTCTTCCCAGCGGGAGGGTTTTTTGCGTGGTTTAGTTCGCAATTCTAGCGCGCAATTCTTCAACAAAGGTGCTGTTCCGGCCGGAACAGCACCTTTGTTTCATGAGCCCGTCCTCAGTCGTCATCCGGATCAACGGCAGGACTCGTGTCATTAATGAAATAACTGGCGTCGAGTGTTGTCTGGATGGTCTTGAACGTGCGGGGCGGTTGCGTGAGATTGAAAAAGTTTGTCAGGTTCGTGCTGGTGCGTGCGTCTGCGAAGTTCAGGGCTCCTTGCTCGATTCCGTAGTTTTGTTCGATAAAGCGCAGGATGCTGCCGAAATCAAGATGGCTGTTGTTGATGTAGCCCGCTTTTGTGTAGGCAGAAACGACGATGAGCGGAACGCGGAAGCCATACTGATAATCGCCGAATGGCTCTGCCAGAATGGTTGGGGGCTCATGGTCGTACCAGCCGCCCCAATCGTCCCAGGTAATCAGGATCGCGGTATTATTCCAATATTTCTCTCCGTCCGCGCATGTGGCGTTATTGCCGATGGCGTTGACGACCGATGCGACCCAGTCAGG
>DATJOA010000145.1:0-22053 GCA_035507635.1 Candidatus Acidiferrales bacterium | reverse complement strand
CATCGGCGACACGATGGAGTTTGGAAAGGGAGCATGGAAGGTGGTCGGGGTGTTCGATGCGGGGGGTTCCGCGTATGAATCCGAAATCTGGGGTGATGTCAACCAGATGGCTTCGGATTTCGATCGCCAGGGCGGCTTCGCTTCGGCGTACCTGAGAGCGACGGACCCGATTTCCGCGGAGGCGCTTACGAAGCGCGTTAGCGACGATCAACGGTTAAAGCTGGATGGCGTGCTCGAAACTAATTATTACGCGAAGCAGACCAGTTCTGGCACTCCGATCAAGGTGATTGGATGGGTGGTGGGCATCATCATGGCGATCGGCTCGATCTTCGCGGCGATGAATACGATGTATGCGGCAGTTGCCTATCGCGGGCGCGAGATCGCGACTCTGCGCGTGATCGGATTCTCGCGGCCGTCGATTCTCACATCGTTTGTTCTGGAGTCGCTGTTGTTGGCATTGCTTGGTGCGTTCGCGGGAATTCTGCTGATGCTTCCGTTCAACGGGATGGAAACGGGAACATCGAACGCGGTGACGTTCAGTGAAGTGGTATTTGCGTTGCGTATTACGCCAGCGGTTGCAGGTTACGCAATTGTTTTTGCCCTCGTAATGGGTTTCGTTGGCGGGCTTGCACCAGCCTGGCACGCGGCCAGACAGAATATTCTGAGTGCGTTGCGAGGATAGTAATTTCAGGATCGGGATTTGAAACTCAGAGGAATGAGCGGACGTAATCACTCTCATGGGAATTGATACAAGGCACGACGACCTCCAGAGCCTGCGCATCGACCGTTCGCAGCGAGGCGACGATCCCGGCGGACCCTCGGCCTGGGCTCGACGCTACATCATTGTCGGCATCGCGATTGTTGTCGTGCTCGGGATCTGCACGGTGGCGTATCGCGCGTTTTCGTCAGATATTCCTGAAGTCGAAGTTGTCCGGGCTTCTGCCGACACTACGGGCAATGATGAAGGCGGGACTGTTCTCTCCGCTACGGGCTACATCGTGGCGCACCACACGATCAATGTGAACTCGAAAGTCACGGGGCGGCTGAAGTGGATTGGAGTGGAAAAGGGCGACAAGGTAAAAGAGGGACAGGTTCTGGTCCGACTGGAAGATGACGAGTTCCGGGCTGCTTACGAACAAGCCAAGGGCGCCGTCGAAAATGCGCGAGCGTATCTGGAAGAACTGCAACATGGATCGCGTCCCCAGGAAATTCAGCAAGCGCAGCACAATCTTGACGAAGCGCAGGCCACGCTGGTCAACGACAAACTGACACTCGACCGAACAAAGGAACTGGCGGCCAGCGGGGTCGATTCGCGCCAGCAGCTTGACGATGCGACTGCGAAGTTCGACTCGGACCAGCAACGAGTCAACTCATTGCAGCAGGCATTCACTCTGATGAAGATTGGGCCGCGTCCAGAGGAGATTGCGCGGGCTCAGGGAGCACTGCTCCAGGCCCAGGGACAGCTCGATTATGCGAAATCGCAGCTTGATGCAACAGTGATTCGCGCTCCGGTCACGGGAACGATTCTGGATCGAACGGCGGAAAAGGGAGAGCTGATCACGGCGCAGTTTGCCAGCGCTGCGGCAGGCGGTCCGCAGGGGTCGGTTGTTTCGCTTGCGGACCTCAATGACTTGCAAGTAGAGCTGGACATCGCTCAGGCCGATTTCGCGCGGCTGAGTCCGAATCAGAAGGGGATCGTCACGACGGACGCCTATCCCGATAAACAATACGATGGGCAGATTGCGCAGATTTCACCCGAGGCGAATCGGCAGAAGGCTACTGTCCAGGTGAAGGTGCAGGTGCTGAATCCGAACAAGTATCCGGGCGTGCAGTTGCGACCAGAGATGAATGCTACCGTTCGTTTTCTTGCGAACGACAAGCCGAAGAATGCGAAAGGTCCTTCGGGAGTATTTGTTCCGGCGAACGCGATCCGCGACAAAGACGGCAAGAAGATCGTATTTCTCGCATACGACGGAAGGGCTGTTGAGCGCGAGGTTCACATTACCGGTCAGCGAGCGGACGGCTCTCTGGTCGACGGCTTGGTCGGAGGGGAGAACGTTATCACTACCGCTCCGGCCACTTTGAAAGATGGCGATCGAATTAAAATTAAGGGGCAATCATGAGCACAGTCGCAGAAACGAACGTTGCCACGACCACAAAAGTTGTCCAGGTGCGTGGAGTCAGCAAAATTTTCAAGCGCGATGCCTTTCAGGTGACCGCTCTCGACGACGTCTCGATTGATATCGCCAAGGGCGAGTTTCTGGCGTTGATGGGCCCGTCCGGCTCAGGGAAAACGACACTGCTGAATATGATCGCGGCGATCGATCGGCCGACTGCCGGCGAACTACTGGTGCAAGGGCAGGATATTTTCCGCTTCAACGATGCGCAGATTGCCCGCTGGCGCAATGAGCACATCGGATACGTGTTTCAAACGTTCAATCTGATTCCCGTGCTGTCGGCATTTGAAAATGTCGAACTGCCGCTACTGCTGACGAGGCTGACAGCACAACAACGGAAAGATCACGTTATGACCGCGCTGAAGCTGGTTGGGCTGGAGGACCGTGTGCATCATTTGCCGAAACAGCTGTCCGGTGGACAAGAGCAGCGTGTCGCGATTGCGCGCGCCATTGTTAGCGATCCGACTTTGCTGCTGGCAGACGAACCGACCGGAGATCTCGACAGCCACTCGGCAACAGAGGTTTTGGAGATTTTGAAGCGGCTGAATGAAGACTTCCACAAGACAATTGTGATGGTCACGCACGATCCCCATGCGGCATCGTACGCTCACACGACCCGGCACCTGGAAAAAGGAATGCTGCTGCCGCCATCTTAAGGGGCAAGAGAGATGACAGTGCGATCGCGAGGTTCGGGTCCTGGCGATTGACAAACTTCGCAAGTACTTCAGGCGACGTTGGTCGCCAATTGTGGTTCTTCTACCGGCGTTGCGGGACTATCTGCTACCCATCGCCACGCGCGGCGTCCGTTGGCCATTACGGCTTCGGCCTCGCCATAATCCACGAGGCGGTTCAGGACCGTGGTCACAGACGCCATTGGATCTTTATGGCGGGCAAGGAGAGCCGGCATTTTCTGCTGAAAGTAATCGCAAATATCGCGGGAATTCATGGCGCGTCCCGACTCCATGAGGATCATGCGGCAGGCCTTGGTGAATCCCGGCTGGCGGCCGCTGTTCTTGCGGTCGACCAGTTCCATTAACTCCTCGTTGAGAACGCCATCGCCAAACAAGTTCGCCAGACCCGAGATGGTCTGCTTGACGGTTCCGATGCGCTTCATGATCTCGGCCCGTTGCTGAAGCAACTGCCGCAGTTCCTGGTGTGCCTGCCGGATCACTTCTTGCACGTGTCCGATGTCATATCTTTCTACCGGCCTTAGCGAATTCATTGAATTTTGCCCGTTTTCCATACTTCTCCCCCACAAGATGAAAGAGCCAGACCAAAAAACTCCCACAGATCGCTATACGTGAGATGCAGCGAAAGTGTTCCCACGTTTTCCCAGCAACATCGATTTGTTAGACGGGCGAGTCAATGATTGGTAAACAGGAAAAAACGGGAGCATGAACCCAGAGCTTTACAAAGCGGCTTGGGCTACTGCAGGAACATGACCAAAAGACGCCCGTCGGAGTGATATCCGTCCCCAGTAGCGTTCTTGGCATCCTGCACAGGATTTGGCGGAAGGTAGAACGTCAAGCTCTTTACTTCGCCTGTCTTCTGCAGGCTGCTGCCGATGTTTTCGCGCTCGCCGTCCACGGCAGGATCAATCTTGTGCGTCACATTGTTATTGCGCTGGTCTTTGGCGAATCCGATGTCGTGCGTGCCGGCTCCGACCCAGACTTCCTGTCCTTTCGAGGTGAATGGGGCCTTCCAGATGCGGAAATGATGACGGCTGGCGACCATCGCGATAGGATCGGCCATTTCGTATCCGAAATCCTGCTTGCGGTTAAACAGGTATAACGTGCTCATCGGCATCGCGAGATAGTCTTTGCTGTCGTAGGTCTCCATCAGCGCGCTGAGGACGGCTTTGCGGTTGTCGGTGTCGGCGACGTGCCATGATGCGGCTTCGAGAGCGTCCTGCAGTTGCTTTTGCGATCCGACGATAACGAAGTTGACCATGTCGCCCAGATTATTGAATTGATCATTGACGCGGCGCGGAAGGCCGTCGAGATCTTTACGGAAATCTGAATCCAGGGGTGCGTCAGAAATCTTCAATGAAACAGGCGCGGCTGTGCTCGTGCCAGTCGAGCCGTTGGACAAAGCCGCGTTTGATTCCGATTTTCCCATGCCGAACTGCCCCGACATAAAGACCTGGGCTGCATTAGAAAGCTGTGACTTTAACTGTTGGCCGCGAGTTTGGGAGGGGCTATTCGAGGCGGTGCCCGCCGGAATTCGCTCGACTTTGACGGAGAATCCTCCCTGGCAGGGTGGATTTCCAGCGACATTCATCCCGAGGAAAAGATGCGACGACTCTTTGATGTGGAGTTCATTGCTCGCTCCAATGAAAATCGGCGCAGCATCCTGAGGATGAAGCTTGGCAATGAGGGCGCCTACCGAGGCGTTGGGTAGCGGTAAGTTTCCCATCGTCGCGGCGCCGTTGATGCCGTTCGGATCGCAGGATTGTGAACCGAAAGATGCAGCGGTCGCGGAAACCTTGATCACATCCCCAGCCTGCAACTCGAGTGTGGTGTCAGTCCATTGCGTCGTGGAAGACACTTGAAACGTCTGCTGCTGGGTCGGGGAAGATTGTGCTGAAGCAGATAAAGAATAGACTGCAAAGCAGGCGATCCATAAGACTGAATGTTTCGACATATTGCACTTCCTGAATTTGACAAGCTAATTATCTTCTAATCATCCCCCTTATTGGCAAGCCGGGTTGTCGGCGCCAGTTCAAAAAGATCTGAGGATTGCCCGCGCCATTTCCAACGCCGGATCAATTTCTCGAACTGATTCGCGTTCGGCACTAAACCTCAGTCCCGCAGGTTCCGATAGTAACTGGTTACGGAGCGATAGCAGTGATCACGGCTGTACAACCTGGGTTTGAGCGTTTGAGAGTGCTCCTGGTGGGCAGTCGAGAGGAAGACTTCTATTTGATTCGGGAGATTCTGGAAAGAAGCCGCGCGATGCTGGCAGCTGACCTTGACCATGCCCGATCGGTCGAAGAAGCAAGGTCTGCTTTGCGGAAGCACTCCTATGACCTTGTTCTGTTCGAATACGAAACAGGAGATGCGGAGGCGGTACGACTGGTATCGGAGTTTCTGCACGCGGGAATATCCGTACCGTTCATCTTGCTTACTGAAGATGCCGACGAGAAGACCGTCGCAGAAATCATCGAATCGGGAACTTGGAACTGCGTGCCGAAATCACAACTCGACAGTGCGACGCTGGTAAGAACGATCCGGAGCACCCTGGCGTTACATTCGCTCGAACATGAGCAGCAGCAGGCGGAGGAATCACTCAGGAAACTCTCGCGCGCGGTGGAACAATCCGCGGACACTGTTGTAATTACGGACCGTAATGGCACGATCGAATACGTGAATCCGGCGTTCGAGAAGCTGACTGGTTATAGCCGCGAGGAGGCGTGCGGACGAACGCCACGCTTGCTCAAGTCGGGCGAGCAGGCGCCGGAGATGTATCAAGAGATGTGGAGGACCATTCTCTCCGGAAATGTATTCCGGGGAATTCTCGTCAACCGGAAGAAGAGCGGCGACTTGTATTACGTAGAGGAAAGTGTCTCGCCGGTGCGCGACGGAGCCGGCCAGATCACCCATTTCATCTCGAATGGACGCGACCTGACCGAACGGCTGCGGTTGGAAGCGCAGCTGTTGCAGGCGCAAAAGATGGATGCGGTTGGCCGGCTGGCGGGAGGCGTTGCTCACGATTTCAACAATCTGCTGACGATCATAACGAGCTATTCGGAGCTCGCGCTCGACACGGTACAGAAAAGCAGCCCTCTTGAAGCGAAGTTGCAGGAGATTCTCCTAGCGGCGCGGCGCGCGGCTGAGCTGACGCGGCAACTTCTTGCGTTCAGCCGAAAACAGCCGCAGGCACTGCGGGTTGTGGAACTGAATTCGGTCGTCGCCGGCATTGCGAAGACCCTCCCTCGGCTGATCGGAGAGGATATCGAATTCTCCTTTACCGCAGGTGGCAGCGTAGGCTGCGTGAGAGCCGACCCCATGCAGGTCGAACAGATGCTGATGAATCTTGCGGCCAATGCGCGCGATGCCATGCCGCAAGGCGGGCATCTGCGAATCGAAACCTCTAGCCTGCATCTGGATGATGTGTACATTCAGGACAAACCGGCGAAGATTCCGCCGGGTGATTATGCGCTCATCACGGTGAGCGATGATGGCAAGGGCATTCCGCGCGGAGATCTGCCCCACATCTTTGAACCGTTTTTTACGACCAAGCCTTCGGGAAAGGGCACTGGGCTGGGACTCGCGACGGTGTATGGAATCGTCAAGCAGAACAAGGGTTTCGTATGGGTTTATAGTGAGCCGGATTCAGGCACAGTCTTCAAAATCTATCTCCCTTCCGTTGCGGGGCGCAGTCCCGTTGCAAATCGTGGACAACGCGAGAGCAAGCCCGCGTCGCTGGGAACGGAGACGATTCTGCTCGTCGAGGATGAGGCGGCGGTGCGGCAGTCGACGGCCGAATTCCTGCGCCTGAGGGGCTATACCATCCTGGAAGCAAAAGATGGCCTCGAGGCTCTGACCCTTGCACGGAAGCATGAAGCTAGAATTCATCTTGTGGTTACCGATGTCGTCATGCCGAACATGAGTGGCGGAGAACTAGCGAAAGAGATCGAGACTCTGCGTCCGGAGATTCGTTTGGTTTTCGTTTCCGGCTATGCCGGAAAAACCGTTCTCGATCACAAAGTAGTGGACCTGGAGACCAATTTCCTGCAGAAACCGTACACGCTGAATCAGCTTTCCGCGAAGGTTCGGGCTGCGCTGGATCGGTAGGAATGTGGCGTGTCATTGAAAATCCCCACTTGTGGCAAAATCGGCGAGAATCGCCGATACTACGGCGTGATTCGGATTAAACGGCCGCCCTTCAACTCGAACTTCTCTCCACGCCACACGACAGTGTGACCGAGAAAGCTTGCGAGCCAGACTCCTACGGCGATCAGATCGCGAACAGGTAATTGCCAGACACGAGAGAATACCTGGCGATCATGAAGGATCGACTTCCCGACGACTAGAGCCACCGCACTGCGGAGGAGTACGACACCAGCCAAGACAGCCCATGACCAGGGGGCGGCGTGAGCCAGGATGAAATCGAGCAGAGACCAAAAGATGCCGAAGGTGGAGACCAAGCCGATGTAACCTCCGAGGCGGGCGTCGCGGACGCCGCGAGCCCATCGCATCTGGTGCGACAGAAATCCGCGCAGATCGTAGGCCGGAAGATGGGTCTCGACTACGACGTCGGAGAGCAGAACTCTCAGACCGAGATCGGACAACCTTCTCCCTAGTTCATAATCGTCGGCGAGGTAATCGACGATGGAGCGAAACCCTCCGATTCTGTCGAGATCGACCCGGCGAAAAACGAGCGTGGAACCGAGGCCGAAATGCAGGCCACCTTCGAGTTGCTGTGCGGCGAGAACTCCCGCGCAGAAATCGGTGCTGATGCCAAGCGATTCGAGTTGAGATCCGAGAGTGGGCTCAGCGATGCCACGATAAAGACAAGTCACCATACCCACGTTTGGGTCGAGCAAAGGGCTGATGACTTTTTGCAGATAATCGCGCTCAACCAGGATATCGCTGTCGTTGACGATGAGATGATCGTATTGTGCAAGGCGCACCATCTGTTCGAGATTGCCGACCTTAACATTGGGTCCGAGTTTTTCTGGACAGATAACAAGCCGAATCGTACGATCGGGAAATTCCTGCTGCAATTGTTGAACGGGAGCGGCTGCGGGATCGTCGGGATTGCTGATGCCGAAGATGATTTCGAATTCGGGATAGTCCTGCAGACAGTGGCTGCGAAAACTCTGATAAATATTAGGATCGGTGCCTTTCAAGGGCTTCAGAATGGAGACTGCCGGCAACGTCTCCGCAGCACCCGATCTCCTTCGCGCATTGCGACCGCGAAGGAATCGCCAGGCACTCCACAAGCACAGAAGATAGAAAGCAGCACTTGAGGCGCATCCGAGAAGCGCGATGATCTGGAAGATCGTGCCGATAGAGTGCATCATGCGCGGGCGCAGGCCAGCTTATTCGTACCGCAGCGACTCGATCGGATCGAGATTCGCCGCTTTCCACGCCGGATAGATTCCGAAGACAAGGCCCACTGCGGCGGCGGAACTGAAGCCGAATGTGACCCAAAACATGGATAAGTGCGCGGGTAGCGAAGGCCATAGCGCCGGAATCACCCAGACGATGATGGCTCCGAAGATAATTCCCATTATGCCGCCGACTGCCGTGAGCATGATCGCCTCGAGCGTGAACTGCAGCAGAATATCGCGCTTGCGAGCTCCGATGGCTTTGCGCACGCCAATTTCGCGCGTCCGCTCGGTCACGCTGACCAGCATGATGTTCATGACGCCGACGCCGCCGACAACGAGACCGACGCTGGAGATCGCAAACATCCCGACGAAGAGAGCTCCGGTGAGCTGGTTCCAGAAATCGGAAATCGAAGTAGAGGTCATGATCGCAAAATTGTCCGGCTTGTCGAACGGCACGTGCCGCCGGCGCCTCAACAGCTCGCGAATCTCATCCATAGCAGCGGGCATGTCGTCATGGGAAGTGGCCTTCACGCTGATCACATATTGCTTCATCTCCGGATGCAGTGTTTTAAACGTTTTCAGCGGGAAGAATACGCGATTGTCATTCGGATCCTTGCCGCCGCCAAAAACTGACTTGATCTTCTGAGCGGTTCCAATTACCTGGAACAACCGGCCTTCGATATTGATTTCCTTGCCGAGCGGGTCTTCGTCGCCGAATAACTCGTGCTGAGTGTCGTAACAGATCACAACCACCGGCGAATGGTGCTCATCGTCAATGTCGCTGAACCATCGGCCGCTCGCCATCGGCAGATCAAACACATCCTTGGCGGTCGCCATGTCGCCTTCGAGAATCGTGTTCTTCACTTTCTTATCCCGGTATTTCACCGAGTAGGTGCCAACTCCAAATTCAGGCCGGAAAAGGCGCAAACCAGCCGAGACGGCCTTGATATGCGGCAGATCGCGCATCGCCATCGCGTCGTCATAGGTCAGTTCCTTCCGCTTGCGCATCTCCTCAGTGAGGCGGCCGAAGGTGAAGAAGTCCAGATGAAATACGAAAATGACATTGGAGCCGATGCTGGCGACGAGATCACGCACATTGTCATCGAGGCCGCGGCCAATGGAAGAGACACCGATCACAACGGAGACACCGATGACGATTCCGAGGACAGTGAGGGCCGAACGCAGCTTGTTGCTGCGGATCGTGTCGGTCGCCATATGGACGATTTCACCGAATTCGGATCTGCCAATCATAACGATTTAGTAATTGGGCAATTTTGTAACCTGGTAATTGAAAACCTGTTACTGCGAGTCCTTAGCTGCTCGATTGAATCCATTTGCTACATCTCGAAACGTAACGCTACGATCGGGTCCAGCTTGGCGGCTTTGCGAGCGGGGTAGACGCCGAAGAAAACTCCTACGCTGGCCGCGACTGTTAGTCCCGCGGCAACCGCCCAGAGCTTGATCGAAGACGGCATTCCAATGATGGCCGTCACCAGTTCCGCGAGAGTTATGCCGGACAACACTCCCAACGCGCCTCCTACTAAAGCGAGGATCACGGATTCAATCAGGAATTGGAGAAGAACGTCATCACGGCGCGCTCCGAGGGCTTTGCGGATGCCGATTTCGCGGGTGCGCTCGGTCACAGAGACAAGCATGATGTTCATGATGACAATGCCTCCGACGACGAGCGAGACCGCGGCGATGCCGATGGTCGCCATGAAGAACGTGTTGCTCAGGCCTGACCAGATGCCCAGAAGACTTTCGTTCGTCTCGATTTCGAAACTGTCGTCCTTGCCGGGGCGGTCATGGCGATGCGTGCGAAGGGCGACTCGAGCTTCATCAATGGCCTGGCTTAAAGGAGCACCGGTTGCGGACGCTTTGCCCCAGATACCAATGCTGTTGTTGTGCACTCCATATTGCTTCAGGTAGACGGTGATCGGAATGAGGGCGTAGTTGTCGGCACTCTGGCCAAGTGTTTTGCCTTTCTTTTTGCCGACGCCAATGACCTGATAGATCCATCCGTTAATGCGGATTTCCTGGCCCAAAGGATCGACGCCGGGAAGCAGGTGCTCGACGATGTCGGTTCCGACGACTGCGACCTGAGAGTGATTTTCCAGATCGGTTTGATTGATCATGCGGCCAAATGTGAGGTCCGTGTCGACGATGGTCGCGATCTCGGGAGTTATGCCCTGGACGTTGGTGTCGTTGATGGACTGCTCATTGTGCTTGACGGTACTGGTCGTGCTTACGCGGGCTCCAACGTAGTCGCAGTGGCGGCAAGCAGCTCGAACGGCGTCGTAATCCTCCATGTCGATATTCTTGCGTTTCTCGGCTTCGAGAAAGTGATCGACGTTGGTCTCGACGGCGGACATTTTGGAAACGATGAAGACGTCGGCCCCGAGATTGAAGATCTTCTTGGCAACGTAATCGTTGATTCCAGAGACGAAGGTGACCACCGCAATCACCGCACCGACACCGATGACCACCCCAAGCAAGGTCAGAACCGAGCGGAGCTTATTCGCCCATAGAGACTGGAGCGCGACTTTGACGGCTTCGCCGATGTGCATATGTGGCTTCGGTCGTCCGGTTTAGGCCTGGGTTCCGGACCATTAAAGTTTGGGGGACACCTAAGTTTACCAGTCCGAGCGCCGGGCGGACCGGAAAAGGAAGCCGCCGAGAATAATCTGCGGCGCGATGCCGCGAAAGGCATCGCATATAATGACGTGGTAGGCAGCCGGACCGGACGGCCGCCCCGCCCATTCTGGCAGGAGGTTGGAACTCAGCTCTTGCGAGAATGGGCGGGGAGGAAAGTCCGAACTCCGCAGAGCAGTGTGCCGGATAACGTCCGGGAGGTCCGGTTCAAGCCGGATCGACGGAAAGTGCCACAGAAAACATACCGCCCCGATGTCGTTGTGGGCGCTTGTACAAGGGCGTGTGCCAAACGCGCAAATATTGCGTCGCAAAGGACGCGATTGCGCGCGGCACGCCCAGATCCTTCGCTCAGCCGAAAGCGCTTCGCCCAGGATGACAAGTGCGTAGAACGACACCGGGGTAAGGGTGAAAAGGTGCGGTAAGAGCGCACCGCCGCGACAGTAATGGCGCGGGCATGGCAAACCCCACACGGAGCAAGACCAAATAGGAAGGAACCCCGCCCATTCTGGCAGGAGCATCAGGGTATCGGTCTCCGCCGAGAATGGGCGGGGACGTGCCGGCTCGGTGCGTCAAACCTTCGGGTAGGTCGCTTGAGCCGCGCAGCAATGCGCGGCCCAGAGGAATGGTCGTCCCGCGGGAGCAATCCCACGGACAGAATTCGGCTTACAGGTCCGGCTGCTACAACTTTCTGCCTCGCATCTCTGGCAGAAGGTAAGGTTAAGGAAGATTGAGTCAAGCCATACTTGGCCTCGTTTTCGCAATTTCCGCTCTCAGTTTCTCAATGATTCGCAGTCCGATTCTCACGATTCCTGTTTTGGCACCGGCAAACCCAAAACGTCTTGTTCTCCTTCTGTCGGCAGTAGCTTGGCTTGCTATGATGTCCGGTTCAGCTCGTGATCTTTTTGAGGTCACAATTTGTGACCTCAAACCTGGTGATCTATCGTGAACAAAATCGCCATCATTCTGGCTAAAAAAGTCGGATCGAAGATTCTTGTATTGCGCAATCAAAAAGTGATTCTCGACGCGGATTTGGCTGAGCTTTACGGCGTTGCCGTCAAACAGCTGAATCAGCAAATCAAGCGCAACGCTCACCGGTTTCCGCCAGACTTTCAGTTCACTCTTACCAAGGCTGAGTATGAAAGTTTGAGGTCACAAATTGTGACCTCAAACAATGGACGCGGGGGGCGCCGCTATCTGCCAAATGCCTTTACCGAACACGGCGCGATCATGGCGGCGACCGTTCTGAACTCGAAGCGGGCCATCGAAATGAGCATCTTCGTGGTTCGCGCATTCGTGCGAATGCGCGAGTCGCTGCTCATCAATCAGCGCGTTGTATCTAAGCTTTCGGAACTTGAAGCACGCCTGGATTCGCATGATGCGGAACTGCAGGAACTGGTCGAGACAATTCGCGAACTCATGGAGCCTTTACCCGCAAACAACCGGCGGATCGGATTCGAGATACCCGCAGCCGACGCAAGACCTCGAAAGAAGGCCTTGAAGGCGCGTCGGAACTAGCGATTCTTACCCCGAGTTTTTTTCTTGCCTGCAAAGTACACAAACTTACCCGAAGTAAAAAATCTGGATTCTATAGCGACAAGCTAGAAGTACCGATTACTTGGTCAGCAGTTCAAACGCAGGGTAATTTGTTGCCACCTCAGCAAATGCTTCCGGCGGGGATCCAGCTGGAACTATGAAGTATCGCTGCACTGCCGTCTTGAAGCTGTCGAGGTAAGCCTTAAGAATGGGAAGCTTCTCGATATCGTTCAAGGCGCGCAAGCGAAACGTCCGGCGCGTGCCTCTCCTCTTTAGAGTGATTTCGCCTGAAGCTTCAGCATTGCGAACCCACTGCGTACGTCCTCGCGGCGCGACGAGGTAACGCTTCCCGTCGAGTTCGAGCAGATCTACTGGAGTCGAATAGACTTTGCCGGTCTTGCGTCCGCGGACTTCCAAGACGTAGATGTACGAAGGCCCGATGCCAAGGCCGACGAGGAATCCGAATACGCGGTTGAACAGTCTTTCCGCGACGGTAGGTTGCCGGAAGGCAGGCGGAGCGGCACTCATAAATATGAGAGATCGAATGCGGGGCGGCAGGATGCAAAATTTTGCGATAGCCTCCCAGAAGTTTAAAGCTGGAACTGGACACGGAAACTATTTGAGAACTACGCCCTTTTGACAAAACGGAGCGACGCCGAGTTCATACAGTAACGCAGGAAAGTCGGGGCGGGACCATCGTCGAAAACGTGCCCAAGGTGGGCGTCGCACTCGGTGCAGGAAACGGCAGTGCGGATCATGCCAAACGATGAGTCCCGAATTTCTGTGACATTCTCTTTTGCGATTGGTTGCCAGAAACTCGGCCATCCGGTACCGGAGTCGAACTTTGTCGCGGAATCGAACAGCGCGTTATCGCAGCAGATGCAGCGATACAGTCCGCGGTCATGCGTGTTCCAGTAGGCTCCGGTGAAAGCCATCTCGGTATCGGCATTGCGTGTGATGTCGTACGCATTAGCAGAGAGCTGCTGTCGCCATTGCTCAGCAGTCTTGATCATTTTCGGGATGGTCACTTTCTTCAGGCGCTCGCCTGTATCGGAAAAGAGAACGACAGCGACATCTTCTGGCGCGGCCGCGGCGACGGCTACGAGGGCCCGCGGCTTCTTTAGTTGCCAGAGCGCCAGGCCGAGCAACGTAGCTGCGGAACTCAGAATAAAAATGCGCCGCTGCATATGAGGCTCGGCTGTCTCTTGCGAGACCGGAGACGCCACCGAGGTCTCGGCTTTTTTAGGTTCCCCGTTGGATTCGAACATGTCTGCCTCCCGTCTCATTCACTTCGTGTAGAGATCCGGGAACTCCTCTTTCAAGTGCGTCACTTTTGGCGCATCGTTGAAAACGATGTACGGATTATCCGGATGCAGCACGGCGTAGTTCTGGTGATAAGCCTCTGCGGGATAAAAGGCCTCAAGGGGTGAAACCTCTGTCACGATGCGGTGCGAAAAAGCTTTTTCCTGATCAAGCTGCGAGATATAAGAATCAGCGATCTTTTTTTGCTGGCCGTTGGCGTACCAGATGGCCGAGCGGTATTGGGTACCGTCATCGGGACCCTGCCGATTGAGTTCGGTGGGATCGTGCGCAACTGAGAAGAAAATGCGGAGCAGTTCGCCGTAGGTGATCTGCGATGGGTCATAGACAATCTCGACCGACTCGGCGTGTCCGGTTTCGCCGGTGCTGACAGTTTCGTATTCAGCAGTCTTGGCGGAGCCTCCCGTATAGCCGGAGGTCGCGCTGATGACGCCCTTGACGTGCTGGAAGACGGCCTGCACGCCCCAGAAACATCCTCCGGAAAGAACAGCTGTCTCATGCCCAGGAGCCATAGCGCGCGGCGCATCGACAGTAGGCGCGGGCACGGCCATCGTGGGATTCGCCTTGGCATTGCAGGCAGTGGCGGCGAAGAGTGACACAGAAAGAATCAAAGCAAGACGCGAAAATGATGGCATTGCAGTTTCCCCAGTTCAAAACCTTTTGTTGGCAGATTGGAGTAACGGGCGGGAAAAAGGTTTCAGCATTCCGCTGAACGCTGCGCCGTGAACGCAGCCGGGACAGCCGGCAGTTCCTTTCTGCACAATACAGTTCTTGCTTGCTTTTCGCTTTATCTTCGCCAATAATGTGCGCATGGCGATTACACGCAGGCAGCGCGAAGTCTACGACTTCATTTCACGGTTTGTGACGGAGAACGGCTACTCGCCTTCTTTTGAGGAGATCGGGCAGGGACTGAGGCTAAGCTCGCTGGCGACGGTGCACAAGCATATTTCGAATCTGGAGAAGAAAGGGCTGCTGACGCGCGACTACAATCGCAGCCGCTCGATCGATCTGTTGCCGCCCAAGGGCAAACTGAAACAGTCGATGAATGTAAATACTGGCGTCGTATTGCCGCTGATGGGCCGGATCGCAGCAGGCCAGCCGATCGAAGCGGTGGAGAATCCGGAGACCATTTCGCTGGCTGACTTCGTGCGCTCGAAAGAGGTTTTTGTTCTTGAGGTGCGTGGCGACTCGATGCAGGATGAAGCCATTCTCAACGGCGACTATGTGCTGGTCGAAAAGGCTCGAACGGCGCATAACGGGGACATCGTCGTCGCGCTGGTCGATTCAAGCGACGCGACTCTGAAGCGTTTCTACCGTGAGGGCGAGAACATTCGCCTGCAGCCTTCGAATGTCAATATGAAGCCGATCATTGTGCCCGCGGCGGCGGTGGATGTGCAGGGGCGGGTGATTGGAGTGCTGAGGAAGTACTAGCTAAGTTCTCGTCCATCAGCCCTTGGCCTTCTTCTTTGGCTCAGTAGAGATGAAAGTTCACTTCGACCGCGATCTCCACACGCACAGGTTGCCCATCTTTTTCGGCCGGCTGAAATCTCCAATTCTGGACCGCCTGCACGGCCTTGACATCGAGGCCGCTGCCGAGCGGGCTGAGAATGCGGATGTTCGTCGGATGACCGTCTCGTTCGACGATCAGTCCGAGCGTCATTACACCTTCATATTTCACGGCGCGAGCGGAGTCGCTGAATTCCGGCGGCGGTGAGTTCAGGAGTCTGGGCGGTTTCACACCTCCTCCGGGACGAAAAACGCCGGGGCTCGGAACTCCCGGGTTCATTCGAGCGCCGGAAGAGCCCATGGATGGAGGGGAAAGCGGTGACGTTGAATCGGAAGCACTCCCCAGCGAAGCAACGCCCGGAACTGCGGAGACTTCGGAGGAGAATCGGCAGTTCGAGTTCTTGCCCGTCAATCCCTGGGACACACAAAACCTCCAACATTCCGGGACCAGAGTCGCAATCTTATCCTGGCTGGTAAGGAAGATCCGCGATAAAGCCGCTTCCACAAGATTGGCAGCGGGACGGTGCATCGCCGTATCGAGTTCAATGGAGACCATCACTGGTTGGTCTTTCGGCTCGACCAGTTTCTTTCGTTCGGCGGGACGAAAGTGGAATTCACCATCGCGCATGAGCACGAGAAGACGCCGGGCCTTTAGTTTTGATCACATGATGTGAGAGGTGAACTTCGTCGATCGTAATGAAGCCATCCTCGGTCCAATCGCCGGGCGTTGCGGCTTCTGCGAGATATCCCGTAGCGCTGTAGCGCAATTTATCCTCAGAGTAGAAACCGCGCAGCAAGAATGTTTTGCCCTGGTATTCGTCCCGGAGATGCTGCTCCAAGTCGTCTTTCTGAGAAAACAGTAGCGACGGCAGAAAGATCAGAACGACAGTGATGGCGGCTTGAGGAGAGAAGAATCGGCGGCGCACGACGCACCATTGTAGTGCGGTTATAGCCGGCTGAAAAACAAAATGCCCGGGATCACTCCCGAGCATTTGAAGTTGGACGAACCGGATCTTAGCCGATGTGTTTGTTCAGAGCCTGGGCGATGGCGTCCTTGGGCTTGTAACCGACCAGTTGCTCGACGACCTGTCCGCCTTTGAAGACAAGGAGCGTCGGGATGCCGGTCACGCGATAACGCTGCGGGGTTGCCATGTTGGAGTCGACGTCCATCTTGCCGATTTTGATTTTGCCCTGATACTCGGCCGCCAGTTCCTCGACGATGGGGGCGATAGCGCGGCAGGGGCCGCACCATGTTGCCCAGAAATCCACCAGTACGGGCTTGTCCGATTTCAAAACATCCTGGTCGAAGTTCGCGTCTGTCACTTCGACGATTCCATTGCCTGCCATTTTTTCTTTCTCCTCGTGTAAACGTCGCGCTGTCGGCGGACGCTGCATCGAGCTGGCGCTGCCGCTGCGATCGGTATGAGTGCTTCCCCGAAGGGGATCGAACTCACTATCGTAACACTGGAGTTAGATGCGAGGGGAGAAGGAAAGTCGCAAAGCACTAATGCTTCGTATCTCCCTGATCTGGCGTGGGTTTTGGCGGACCCGAAAGGGATTTGAGATAGCTGACCAGCTGCCACCGCTGGGAGTCAGGAAGTTTTGACCAGACCGGCATGCCACGCCGGACAACTCCATTGGTCAACAGCCAGAAGAGGGTACCGGGAGTGGATTTCTGCACCTCATCCACCAGCAGGCTCGGTGCTTTCTTTCCCCCCTCGGCCATTTCTCCATGGCACTCCGCACAATGCATCTTGAAGAGCTTATCGCCGGCCGGGATGGCTTCTGGATCGCTCTCGAGAGGATTGCGGCGCGCGACGTCCTTGGCAGGGGCTTTTGTCAGTTCCGCGTATATCAAATCCGGATCGGGTGGCGCTTTATGGCGTTTGGCCAGTGTTGGCTTGGAGTCCGACAGCACAGCGATCAATGTCAATGTAATCATTGAGATGACTCTGGCGTTCTTCATCGGCGTCCTCCGAACAGGTGGCTGATGGCTTCTCCGAAGCCGGAAAATTCGCGTGAAAGCCCCCAACGAAGCAGAAATTGGTGGCTATTGTCGTTCAGACCGAAACCCGGAGACAAACGAATGGTCCAGTCATTGGGCAAGTTCCAGGCCAGGACGGGAGCGAGATAGTGAGAGGTGTCGTGAAGGCCAAAGCTATTCCGATCGCCGAGGCCGCCGTACATCTCAACTCCGGCAATGAAGTTCTCCGGGCAGAAGTTGCAGTGGTGGGCTGAGGCTTTGAGAGCTAGCGGACGGCTGGCACCCAGGGCGTACCCGAACTCCCAAGGGTTGCCACCGGTTAGATTCTTTGTGGCTAGCGTATTTTCGGCGAAATTCCATCCGTGAAAATTTCGCGAGAGCAGGAGTTTGGACTCCAGCTCGTGGTCATGCTCCTGGCGCGCGATTGAATTGGGAGTGGCGTAGTCGGATTCGACATCGTGTCCTTCGACCTCTTTCAGGATCTTGTCGGCGCCGCTGGTCTGTTCATACTCGATGTAAAGAACCGGATTCATGAAATGTTCGCGCTGCAATAAGCGAAAACGGTTCTCCCACCGAAATCCTGTGAACAGGGTGCTTTGGTTGAAAGTGGATTGGCCGTCGAGATAGAACTCGGTGGTCCACCAGGCGGTTGCGCCGTATTCGAATTCCGACCAGAAGGCGTGGAAGTCGTTGCCCGCGCGCTGGGTGCCGAAGGTGGAAAAGTATTCGACTTCGAGATTGCCCGGCTCCTCGAGGTAGTGGTCGTAAGTGACGATGTAAGGGCTCTCCTGGGCGTGAGCAATGAGAGAGACCATGATCACGAGCGGGGCAAAAAGAAATCTGTACTTGCGACTCAGTCGCATCTTATAATTCTTCATCATTTGGGGAAAGTTCCTTCGTAAAGTACTACCTTCACTAGTTGCAACTTAGTCGCATCTAGGATACGTTCCTGATACTGACGCAACTGTTTCGAGCGCGTCAAGGAAACGCGAAAGAATTCGTCGCATCGTGATTGCGACCAGTTGCGACACAGAGAGAAACCGATATGCCTTTGCCACAAACGGAAATGCCGGGGCGGCTGCAGGCGCATTTTGTCGAGCGCGGCATCCGCATGACGGAACAGCGTCGCGCCATCCTCAGCGTGATGGAAACGGCGAGCAAGCATCTCGATGCAAGCCAGATCTTGCGGAAGGCGCAGAAGATCGATCCGAGCGTCGACCGCAGCACGGTGTACAGAACTCTGCGGCTCTTGAAGCGGCAGGGCCTGATCGATGAGCTGGACCTGATGCACCTCAACGGCGAGGGGCACTACTACGAACGAAAACTGGAGCGCGATCATATTCACATGGCGTGCCTTCGCTGCGGAAAGATCACGGAATTCGTGAGCGACAGTTTTGAGAAGCTCAAACAGCAAGTCGAGAAGGATTGCCGTTTTCGAGTGCTCGTCTCACGTCTCGAGATTGGTGGCTATTGCGCCGCGTGCCGTGGATCGCAGTAGGAGCCCAACGATGGAAATCCGCTTTCTCAATGGCAATGATGCCAACGAGTGGTGCAGGCTGCGGCTGGAGGCTCTTACGAATGATCCGGAAGCATTCAGTTCCTCGGTGGAGGAACATCACGCGCTGACCCCGAAAGATGTGCGCAGCCGTCTCGGGTCTGCGGCAGAAGATTCTTTCGTTGTAGGAGCATTTCGGGATGCACGCCTGATCGCCACGGTAGGTTTTTTCCGCGACAAGGGACCGAAGAACCGGCACAAGGGGCGTGTGTGGGGTGTTTTTGTCACGCCCAGGGAACGTGGCGCTGGTCTCGCTGAGGAGAGGATGAAGCGGTTACTGGAGCGCGCTGCTCAAACCGAGGGCATTGAGCAGCTACTGCTGGCGGTAACCATAACGCAGAAAGCCGCCCGGCGGCTTTATCAATCGTTCGGCTTTGAGACGTTTGGAACCGAGCCGCTGGCGCTGAAGATCGGCGTGAAGTATATCGACGAGGAATACATGATCTTGAGGCTCAAGGCCAACCAGTGAAGAACGACCTCCAAAAGGAAAAAGCGCCCCGACTTGTCAGTCAAGGACGCCTCGGCAGCCCTCCCCCAGAACTGCCAAACCACACCCGCGATACTAGGTTTCGCCACCGGTTTGTGTAAACGTCACTTTGGTAACGGAGTTAGCGGAAAGCTAATCTCGCACAACGGAGAGAATTACTGTTTCTGCCAGGACTGGCCGGCATCCGACGTCATCCAGACTTCAGAGGTGGAAGTTGTGACCTTCCCGTGCTGCAGATCCGGAAAATCCAAAGCTATAACGTCCCCGGTGAGCGTTACGCCCGAAAACATCGGGATGATCCGATTCCAATGAGTGCCCGAGTCGACCGAATGGTAGAGCGTACCGAAAGATCCGCCAGCCCACACATCAGGTCCGTTTGCCGCGACAGCGCGAAAGACGGGCAGGGCAGGCTTTTTCTCCAGAGCAATGTCCTTGTCTTTTGAATTTGACACGGCACCGCTCTTCTGGCCCGACAGATCGATACTCTCGGCAGCCGGCGCTGCAGCTGCAGCGCTGACGTTCACCTCTTGCCAAGTGTTGCCCTGGTCGTACGAGCGCTGCAGAGCGCCGGACGAACTAATCGTCCAGCGAGGAGTACTGGCATCCCTGCCTGAAAGCCTGTCAAACTGGGCAGGAGCCCCTGCAGGTACTTTGCGCGACGCGCTCAGATGCCAGTCATCGGCAGGCTTCGCGCGCTCCACGTTATTCGCAAACTCATACGTTGAGGGCTGTTGCGAAACCGACTCGCTTTGCACCGTCAGCCCGGTTGGATCCTGTGCAGGGGGTGTGGATTTAGCAGTAGTCGCCGGCAACTTGTCCGGGGAGACGGCCACTCCGGCCTGCTGGCTTCCGGCAGACCCGGCATATGGAAGCGGCAGAGGAGCTGAGGATTGCGGCAGAGAACTCTTGGCGTTCTGCTGTTGAATGTTCGCATTCTGCTGCTGCAATTGATTCAGCATCCGGGGACCGTGCGCTAACGGGCCGCCTCTGGCAATTCCGGCGGCGGTCGTCCCAGGAGCCGGTCCCAACCGCGGGAGCGTGCGGGTCGAGGGCTCTCGAACATTCATTGGCTCAGCCTTTCCTTGTTTTGGAAAGCTGGGCGGCACGGTCTTAGCGGATGCTTCCGGAGCTTGAGATTGCGGCGGGGGCGCCGTCGGAGCACTTATCGGCTGGTTCTCCGCCTCCTTCACGGCCACAGAAGTAGCCGCCACCTTATAGGCCATGGTCGACGCACGCTCATGTTGTCGGTACTCGACGGTCCCAAGAGACGCAATGACGACAATTCCGGCGGCCACAAACGCCCAGCGGAGGGTCGGCCATGCGAACCAACCGCCAGGGCGGGCCGGCGTCAAAGCAGGAACGCTGGCGTCCTCTGGGAGCGCCAAGGTCACTATTTCGCGGCACTCTCCACATCGGGCAAGATGACGCAAAACAAACGAGCGCTCCGAGTCCGGCAGCGACTGCTCGGAAAAGGCCGTCAGCAGGTTCGCGTCTGGATGGGCACCCTCGGCAGCGACTATCTTCAGGCGTTCCTTCACGATTTTTGGAACATCTGTCATTTCCGGTTTCAGCCTTGTAAGTTCCTGCTCAGAAAGCGCTTGCTGCTATCCTTCGCCTTCACGGACTTCAGCCTCAACTCTCTTCTTGGAGAACGATACCGGAGGAGATTCTTGCGCAAGAGTGCGGCGAATATCTAGCTGCAGGTCGCGGACGTCGACTTCCAGGGCCTCCTCGGCCTGACGGCGCGACATCCCCTGGTGGGTCAGGACGTTAATGATCTGCTTGCGCAAGGACTTAGCCAGCTTATCGACCTTGCGGCTGATGGTGGACTCGTGCACTCCCAGGGTACGGGCAATTTCGGCCAGGGTGCGGCCGTCGAGATAATACGCGCTCAGCACCATCCGATCCTCCGCAGAAAGGGCTCCAATGACCTGGTCGGTGGCCTGGGAAAGGCGGTTGTCTGCGGCCGGGGCGCGCTCGGGTTCCGGAGCAGCAAACTGCGCGCCCTCTTCAGATTCTTCCTCGAGGCTGACCAGACGTTTGGTGCGGCGGTAGCGATTGACGTATTCCTGCGCGAGAACGGTTCGCAGCCAGCCCTCGAGCGATCCACGGCCGGTGTAGGAAGCAAGCTTCGAGACACGCTGGCCATCGCGGGTATTCGTGCCGTAAAGATCGGCGTAGAGCGTGTCGGCGAGTTCCCGGGCGGCGGAATCTTCGCGCGCGATCCGAAGTGCCGACAGGTAGAGCT
This sequence comes from Candidatus Acidiferrales bacterium, assembly GCA_035507635.1. Lineage (GTDB taxonomy): Bacteria > Acidobacteriota > Terriglobia > Terriglobales > Acidobacteriaceae > Sulfotelmatobacter. The sequence goes on along the minus strand of DATJOA010000145.1, from coordinate 533 downwards.
TCTCTCGATATCGGGTGAGGAAAATCTCCCAAGCCTCGTTGTGTCCATCCGCGCAGGCGCGGGCGAGCGCGAGCTCGTCAATGCGCAGGCTGAGATAAAAGGTGCGCAGTCCGGGCTCAGTTCCGCCGGAGGAGAGATGCTTCACTCCGACTTGGGCCAGAATCGCGCAAAGAGAATCGCGCGTGAGGCCGAATTTTTCGCAGCCGCTTTTGGCGTGCAGTTCGGAGAGAAGTTCGTTCAATACTGACTGCACAGCGGAGCTGGATTTGCCAGAAATCATTCGGAACAGAGGGCCAGCGTTCAGGCAATCCCCATTGTACTGTCTGAATGGCAGCGGAAGAATGCTGAATCCGGTTAGTGCTACGAACCTGCCACCCGGGCGGATTTGCACTGTTCACAGGGACACACTTCGCGAAGGAATTTCCATGAATAGATCCCGAGATCGTGGTTATCGTTCCAGGAGAATTTGATTGCGTATTTTCCTACACCTTCAGCAGAGATTGGCTTCGCGGTGGGCTTAAAGATCAAGAGAG
>DATJOA010000144.1:0-4807 GCA_035507635.1 Candidatus Acidiferrales bacterium | reverse complement strand
ACAGGGCTCGATCGGTTTCGTGATTTCGCCGTGCCGACAATCTCGGTAAACCAGGGTCTTTCCATTGCCGCAGTTGACGTGCTGGAAGCGACCCAGGATGGGAGTATTTGGATTGGCACGGCGGATGGGCTGAATCGCTGGCAGGACGGGCATATGACGGTTTACGGCAGACGAAATGTGCCGGGGCCAAACGGGCTAGCAGGTGACCGAACTGCCATTGTCGACGCAAGGGCAACGGAAATCCCGAGCAGCGGACTTCGAAACAAGGTCGATTCGCTCGGGCAGGATGACCGGGGAAGACTGTGGGCCGGGACTAGCCAAGGTGTGTTCTACTTTGACAACGGCCGGTTTGTGCGGGTTCCCGGCCTCGCAGGCGGAGATATATTGTCGATCGCCGGGGATGGGCAGGGGAAGGTATGGATCAGCAACAACGACGAGGGCCTCTTCCACTCGACACCCGAGGGTGCCGTTCAGCGTATCCTTTGGAGCCGATTCGGTCACAGAGATGGGGCTACGTCCATCCTGCCGGATACGTCGCAGGGTGGTCTATGGCTTGGATTTTTTGATGGGGGAATAGCCTATCTCAAAGATGGACAGATCCGCTCTTCTTACAACGCCCCCGACGGGCTGGGCAATGGCGCGGTGATGGACCTGGAGCTTGGTTCGGACGGTGCTATCTGGGCCGCGACCGAGGGTGGTTTAAGCCGAGTGAAAGATGGCCGCATCAAGACTCTTACCAGCATGAACGGCCTGCCCTGCGATGCGGTTCAGTGGGCGATCGAAGACAACGATCATTCCTTTTGGTTGTACATGCCTTGCGGCTTGGTGCGGATTGCCCGTTCCGAACTGGACGCTTGGGTGAGTGATCCGAAGCGTACCGTTCGGACTATGGTTTTCGACAGCTCCGACGGGATATGGAGTCGTGGGCTTTCCGGCCACCACACCCCAATTGTGGCCAAATCGCCAGATGGGAGAATATCGTTTGTGGTCCCGGACGGGGTCAGCGTCATCGATCCGCGCGACCTGCCGTTTAACAACCTGCCACCGCCGGTATACGTCACACAAATCATTGCGAATGGCAGGAAGTATGGTGCCTCGCAGGGTTTGCGCCTGCCTGCGCGAGTGCGCGATCTTTCGATCGATTACACTGCGCTGAGCCTCGTTGCCCCGGAGAAAGTGCGCTTCCGTTTCAAGCTCGAAGGGCAGGACGACGACTGGCGCGAGGTGATGAACGTCCGCCAGGTGGAGTATTCAAATCTTCCGCCGGGCAATTACCGCTTTGGCGTCACCGCCTGCAATAACAGCGGCGTGTGGAATAAGGCGGGCACATTCCTGAATTTCTCCATCGCGCCAGCGTACTACCAGACCACTTGGTTCCGCTTGTGCTGCGTGGCCGCGTTTTTGGCAATGCTCTGGGGACTTTATCAGCTGAGAGTGCGTCAACTCGCGCGGGAGTTCCACATGAGCGTCGAAGCGCGTGTTAGCGAGCGGACGCGCATCGCGCGCGACCTGCACGATACGCTGCTGCAAAGCTTCCATGGGCTCCTGCTGCGCTTTCAAGCGGTTTCCAATCTGCTTCCGGCGGGCGACACGAAACAGAAACTCGAAAGCGCGATCGATCAAGCCGCGCAAGCGATTACCGAGGGGCGTGATGCGGTCCAGGGGTTGCGCACATCCACGATCGAGTCGAGTGACCTTGCGGTGGCTATCCGAACGATTGGGGCAGAACTCGCGACCGATGCGACCAACCACGATTCTGTCGAGTTCAGCGTGCAGGTGGAAGGCACACCGCGCGACCTCCGTCCGATACTACGAGACGAAGTCTATCGGATTGCGGCCGAGGCGCTGCGGAATGCGTTCCGGCACTCCCACGGTCGGCAGATCGAAGTCGAGATCCACTATGACGAGCGACAGCTTCGGTTGCGGGTCCGGGACGACGGAAAGGGAATGGACCCGAAGGTGTTCAGTGAAGACGGTCGCGCCGGACACTTTGGTTTGCATGGCATGCGCGAACGCGCCAAACTCGTGGGCGGTAACCTGACCGTCTGGAGCGAGATTGACTCCGGCACGGAAGTTGAGTTGAGCATTCCTGCGTCGAATGCTTACGAAAAGGACGCCGGCCGGCGTTTGTGGCTGAATAAATTGGCCGAGAAGCTCTCCGGCAAAGGAATGCCGATGAAATCATGAGTGCGGAGCCCAAAGCGGTGGCGGACGCTAGGTTGATTCGCATTCTGGCGGTCGACGATCATCCGCTGGTACGCGGGGGGATCTCCGGTCTTGTCGCTGGCCAGACGGACATGAAATTGGTCGGCGAAGCCTCAAATGGGCGCGAAGCCATACAGCAGTTCCGCGAACACCGTCCGGATGTAACGCTGATGGATCTGCAGATGCCGGAAATGAATGGCGTCGATGCGATGATTGCCATTCTCGGGGAATTCCCTGAGGCGCGAATCATTGTGCTGACCACCTACACCGGCGACGCGCAGGTCATGCGCGCTCTTAAGGCGGGCGCTCGAGCTTACCTGCTGAAAAACACACTGCACAAGGAGTTGCTGGAAACGATCCGCGCCGTCTATGCCGGGAAGAAGACTATTTCGCCGGAGGCCTCGTTCCAACTTGCCGAGCATGCCACCGATGAGTCGCTGACGCCGGCAGAAGTGCGCGTCCTACGCCTGATAGCGGAGGGGAATGCCAACAAAGAGATTGCCGCGCAGCTTTCGATTACCGAAGATACCGTGAAGGGACAAGTGAAAAACATCCTGTCCAAATTAGGAGCCAGCGACCGAACCCACGCGGCAATGATCGGAATAAAGCGAGGAATCATCGAACTCTAGTTCACTCGAAAGGGTGACTAGACCACTCGATTGGGGGTTACGGCCCGCAGTGCGAATCTCGTAACCTCAACGTATTTTGCGACGTCTCTTCTCCACATTTGCTCACGGTTTTCCGGGCCTCGGCCTTCTTCTGATGCGGTTAGTCCTTGGCATTGCACTGATCGACCGCGGGGTTACGAGACTCTATGGCGGTCTGTCGAACCTATTGGCTGTATTGTCTGTGCTCACGATCGGCGCAGGGTTGCTTTTACTCGCAGGTTTATGGACGCCCGTTGTCGGGGCGCTGGTAGCCGCCATTGAAGTTTGGAAAATCCTCCTGATACACGAGAATCTGTGGCTCTACATCCTCTTGTCAACTCTCGGTGCCGCCCTGGCACTTCTCGGACCCGGCGCGTGGTCGATCGATGCTCGGCTCTTTGGATGGAAGCGAATCGACCTTCCGGATCGAGAGAGTTAGTTTCCACACACCCTAGGAGGAGGGTTCCTTGGCTCAAAAGAGTCGCTGCAGGCACTCTCCCGAGGGCCGATCAGTTTCCCGATAGAGTCTGCGCATGACTCCAATTGGGGTTGTCCTCAGATGTGACAGGCGTCACAATCCGCGACGTCAAACTAACTAAACGACCCAAGGCGGACCAGCGAGCAAATTGACGGAACGAACCAGATTTCAGCGCATCGCTCGGTGATAGCAGCCATGTTGAAGATCCAGAGGTCAGCGAACGGAAAAGTCGTGTTCATCCTGAGTGGCCGTATTGAGGCCGAAGATGTGGTGGAGTTGCAGCGGCTCTTTGCTTTGGAGACGGATGATCATCATTTGGTTTTGGATTTGAAAGACGTGACGCTCGTCGATCCAGATGCAGTGAAGTTTCTGGTGCGCTGGGAAGACGAGGGCATAGGGCTTGAGAACTGTCCACTTTACGTCCGCGAATGGATTGAGCGACAAAGATTTCGAGGTACAAACCGAAAAAGTCCGGGCAACAATTGAAGCAAACCTGGAGGTTCGTCATGAGCTTGAACAGTCTCAGTGTTTTCGACATTCGCTACCAAAAGTTGCATTTCGCGGGCGACCGGCTGAGTGCTGTGAAACTGAATTTCCAGGAGGGGTCCCTCTGCGAGGAGATCGAGTTCGAGGGAATTGTGGGTCACAGTTCGGCGCTGCGAAGGGTGCTGCAACTGGTTGAAGCTGTCGCCAGAGGCAATGCGACCGTGCTGCTGCTGGGCGAGACCGGGACTGGGAAGGAACTCGTCGCCCGCGCCATTCACAATCGAAGTCATCGTAGGGATCGTACGTTCGTCAAGCTAAATTGTGCTGCCATTCCCAGCGGGCTGCTCGAAAGTGAGCTGTTCGGCCACGAACGCGGCGCCTTCACCGGCGCGATTGCTCAGAAGATTGGCCGCTTGGAGCTGGCAGATCAAGGTTCGCTATTCTTGGACGAAATCGGGGATATCCCGCTAGACCTGCAACCGAAACTGCTTCGCGTCTTGCAGGAACGGGAATTCGAGCGCTTGGGCAGCACGCGGACAAAGAAAGTAGACGTTCGGATTGTTGCCGCGACACACCGTAACTTGGAAGAGATGATTTCGGAGAAACAGTTCCGCAGCGACCTCTATTACCGCCTGAATGTTGTCCCCATTTCCATTCCTCCGTTGCGGGAACGCCCCGAGGATATTCCGCTGCTAGTGCGTCATTTTATTCGACAGGCAGCGCAAAGGATGGATAAAACGATCGATACGATTCCGCTGGAAACGATGGAAGCCCTCACGGAGTATCCCTGGCCTGGTAACATTCGCGAGTTGGAGAATGTGATCGAGCGTGCGGTGATTCTGTCCCCCGGCTCGGTGTTGGACGTACCCTTTACAGATCTGCAGACTCGAGTCACAGGTGGGCACGACTGCGAAAGGCCCCACACGCTAGCCGACGTTGAACGCGAACACATTCGCTCGATCCTCAAGGAGACCCGGTGGGTACTGTCGGG
>DATJOA010000143.1:0-4486 GCA_035507635.1 Candidatus Acidiferrales bacterium | reverse complement strand
GCAGAAGGCACCGAGCCCGAAATTGCGGCCGACGTCATCGATCTAGTGAAAACGTTCCAGCAAATTCTCGAGCGCGTGCGGACTCGTCCGGTCCTCAACGTCGACGAGGAGACCGTTTCCGTCGGGCAGATGATCGATTATTTGCGGAGGCGGCTATCGCTCGAAGACCGGCCAATCCGCCTAAGGCAGATCCTGATGCGGGTCGAGTCGCGTCAAGCCTTGGTGTGCATGTTCCTCGCGCTCCTCGAACTGGTGCGGTTGCAGGCGATCCAAGTGCGCCAGGAAAAATTGTTCGGAGAAATCGCCATCCGCAAGCACACGCACTTCGAAGAAGTAATGAACGAGCGCGCCGCAGTGCGCGATGATTGGAAATGAAAAAACGGCTAGTGGTTAGTAATTAGTAAAATCTATTCACTATCCACTAACCACGATTCACTGAATCTATGGCGTTAAAGGCCCAACTCGAAGCGATTATCTACGCGGCGGAAACGCCGATCACCGTGGAGCAGATGACCGCGCTCGTCAAAGAGAGTGTCGCTGCTGAAGGAATCTCCAACGACGCCGAGGTCAAAGCACGCCTTCGCTCATGCCTGGAAGAATTGGCAGCGGACTACAGCAGTCCCGATCACGGAATCGAAATCCGGCTCGTCGCTGGCGGCTACCGCATGTCGACCAAGCCCGAGCAGCACGAGGTTGTGCGCTCGTTTGCCAAGAGCCTGAAGCCGCCGATCCGTCTATCCTTGCCGGCGCTCGAAACTTTGGCGGTCATCGCCTACAAGCAGCCGGTCACCGTACCGGAGATCAATGACATTCGTGGCGTCGATTCCGGCGGGGTCATCGGAACTCTGCTTGACCGCAAGCTGATCACGACTGCCGGACGCAAGCAGGTGATCGGCCGCCCGATTCTCTACAAGACCACCAAAGAATTCCTGATGCGCTTCGGGCTGAAAGACGTGAACGAACTGCCCAGCATGGAGGAATTCGAAAAGCTGGTGGCGGAGTCGTTTCAGGCCGAATTGGTCCCTGCCGAAAGCGCGGCCCAGGAGCCAGCTCCCGCCGCACAAACGGCCGAACCGCATCCAACAGAAACCATGACCGAAGAGGCTCCAGCCGGAGAAAAGGCCAGCTAGCGCCATATCGAAAGGCTCGGACCTAACGCGCGGCGCGACAATTTTTCACGACGCCTTCGTCACATCTTTAGCGACGCACGTACAATCTCTTCATGCCCCTCGAACGACTTCAGAAGATCATTGCCGCTGCCGGGGTCGCTTCGCGGCGCAAAGCGGAAGAGCTGATCACGTCGGGCCATGTGCAGGTCAACGGCAAAACCGTCACGGAACTCGGCACCAAAGCCGAGTCCGAGACCGACCACATTCGTGTCAACGGCAAGCTACTGCACGGAGAACAGCGCCACACCTACCTTCTGCTCAACAAGCCCAAGGGCTACGTAACCACAGTCAGCGATCCGGAAAAACGTCCAACGGTCATGGATCTGGTTCGTGGCGTGAAGGGGCGCGTGTATCCTGTCGGTCGTCTCGACTACGCCAGCGAAGGCCTGCTCTTGATGACCAATGACGGAGACCTCGCGCACCGCCTGATGAAGGCCGCCTCCCACGTGGCCAAGACCTATCTCGTAAAGGTTGCAGGCGCGCCGAAAGAAGAATCGATCGCCAAGCTGCGGGCTGGTGTTTCGATTCCCACCGATGATGGCAAACGCGTCCGAACATCTCCCGCCGCAGTTCGAATCGTGAAGGAAGCAACCAATCCCTGGTACGAAATTACTCTGATCGAAGGCCGCAACCGGCAGATCCGCCGAATGTTCGAGGCCGTAGGACATCACGTGGAAAAGATCAAACGCGTGCGTTACGGGCCGCTTACCCTGGATGTGCCGCCGGGCGAGTTTCGCTCTCTCACTCTGAAGGAAATCGAACGGTTGAAATCCGCGACCAGTACCGTCTCGCGCCAGAAGAAATCTGTGGGGTAGAGTTCTGGGAATATGAGCCGCTTTTTTGATCTGGTATCGAAGCCCGCACGCGAGATGGAGGAGTATATCCCTCAACTTCCCGGCGCGCAAAACGTCCCCGGCGTCCAATCCCGCCTGATCAGTCTCGATTCCAACGAAAACCCCTTCGGTCCCTCGCCGCGCGCGATTCAAGCCATGCAGTTCGTGCTCGCATCGGCCAATTCGTATCCCGAAGACGATTGCACGGAGCTTCGCCGGAAGCTCGGCGCCTATCACGATGTCCCAACCGAGCAAGTATTGGTGACGGCGGGCTCAACGGCTCTGATCGCGTTGCTCTGCCAGATTTTGCTGGCTCCGGGTTTGAATGCCATCACGAGTGAACGCTCGTTCATCGTCTATTCGATGGCTGTCCACGCCACGGGAGCGCAACTGATCGAGACTCCCATGCGCGAAGACAGGTTCGATCTCTCCGCGATTCTTGCATCCATCAACGAGCACACGCGCATCGTGCTTCTGGCGAATCCCAACAATCCCACCGGAACAATGCTGAGCGCGCCGGAGGTCGACCGGTTCGTCGCCGAAGTTCCCGGACACGTCGTTGTCATTCTCGACGAAGCCTATTACGACTTTTCTCAATATTTCGCCGGACAACGCCACATCGAGCATCCGCAATCGCTCGATTATCTTCGGCAGGGTGCGACGGTGGTTGCGCTGCGCACTTTCTCGAAAGCCCACGGATTAGCCGGGCTCCGCATCGGCTACGGCATCGGCCCTGCAGAGTTGCTGGCCTATTGCGCCCGCATCCGGAATACATTTTCTGTTTCCTCGGTAGCGCAGGCGGCCGCGCTGGCCGCTCTCGACGATCAGAATCACATCAAACGCGTCGTAGCGAATAACGCCTCGCAGGCGCAGATTCTTGGAGTAACCTTGTCCGACATGGGATACCACGTCATTCCTACCTACGCGAATTTTCTGTATTGCGACTTAGGCGAAGATGGCGCAGCAGTCGCCGAAAAACTCCGAGGCGACGGCATCAGCGTGCGCCCGCTCGGAGCCTGGGGCGCGCCAACCTGCATCCGCGTCAGCATCGGAACTCCGGAGCAGAACCGAAGCTTCCTCCAGTCGATGCAACGCTTGTCAGGACAGCCCAAGCGCGGCGTTCCGCGCTAATTGATCAAACCCTATGTCTATCCTAGGAGTCGGAGCGTGAGATGAAGCGAATCATTCCAGTCGTTTTGCTGGCATTGTCTTTTCCTTGCAGTGCTGGCGCTCGTACACCGGCAGCGCATCCGCCGAAACCCTACCAAACCCTCGACTGGAATACCTACCTCGACAAAGTCGAGGGCGCGTGGATGGGCAAGATGATCGGCGTGACCTTCGGCCAGCCCTGGGAATTTCAATATCAAGACACTCCCATCGGATTCGACATCACGGACTGGCCGCTCTCGCCGACTCGGATGAAAGATTATCGTGCTCGCGCCGTCAACAAGCCCGGACAGGAAGATTGGGATCCAATCACGCACGAAGCTGACAACCAGAAAGTCGTCATCATTCACAAGTTCATCGAAGATTCCGAAAAAGAGCACCCAAGTTTTGGCGCACCCGACAACGACGACATCTACATCAACCTTCTTTTTCTATATTGCCTTCGTAGGTATGGAATCGATGTCGATCCGGTCACTGTGGCGCACGAGTGGGATGCGAAAATTCGTAAAGTCTGGCACGCCAACAACGCCGGCCTCGAGAACATTCGTAAAGGAATCCTTCCCCCGGATTCCGGCAATCCACGCTACAACCTGCACGCCGACGATATCGATTTTCAGATCGAGTCCGACGTCTTCGGAATGATCGCGCCCGGCATGCCGCAGGTTTCCAACCGATACGGCGAGCGCATGGGCCACATCATGAACTACGGCGACGGGGTCTACGGAGGGATGTTCATTTCCGCCATGTACACGCAGGCGTTTTTCGCATCGAACATTCGCGAAGTGGTGGAGCGCGGACTAAAAGCGATTCCGGCGCAGAGTCTTTACGCACAGTTAATCCGCGACGTGATTCGCTGGCACGACGAGAATCCGAACGACTGGCTCAAGACCTGGCACCTCGTGCAGGCGAAGTGGGGCGAGGCCGATCACTGCCCGGACGGTTACAAACAACCGTTCAACATCGACGCAAAACTAAATGGCGGATACGTCGTCATGGGCCTGCTCTATGGAAACGGCGACTGGTACAAGACGATGAATTATGCGACGCGTGCCGGACAGGATGCCGATTGCAATCCGGCCAACGCCGCGGGCATTCTCGGAACGCTGATTGGCGCGCACGCAATTCCTGCCGAGTACCGCGATCCCTTGCACAATACTTACTGGAATAAAACTCTGGCGGGATTGCCCGATTCTTACGAAATCGACGTGCTCGCCGAAGACACAGCACAGGTCGGTTTGAAAGTGCTGCTGGCGAATGGCGGCAAAGCCGAAACGAAGAATGGAAAACTTGTGCTGCTCGTCCCCTACCAGGAGCCCG
>DATJOA010000142.1:0-22137 GCA_035507635.1 Candidatus Acidiferrales bacterium | reverse complement strand
GCCGTTCCCGGTTCGCCTCTAAGCTGGTTCACCTCGAAGACGAGCCCAGTCACCTATGTACAATTTCGGGCCTGAGCGGACTCTCCGGTAACCTGCCCTTGGTGCCCACCGGATTACCCGCCTTCGGTAACCGCAAATCTGTCCTGCCATCGTTGACAGGGGGAACCATGTTTGTTACCGTTAACCAGTCATTCACAAACCTTTTGACTTGGGCTAAGTACTGCAACCTGTTCGTATTGCAGACGAGCAAAAGATTTGAGCCCCGGTCGCAGTTCTGGTAGGCGAAGGGTGCGAAACAAGCTTCCATTCCCAAGATGGGATCGCAGCCCTGAAAGAAATCAGGTGGTCCGAGCAGGCGTTCTGAACGCTGGAATCTTTGGCCTGAAACTCCGGACCTGATGCTTCAACCGCTGAGGAACGATTTGCAGAAACGCTTCTACATCCTATTTGTGGCCCGCGGGGACGACGGGCAGTTGCGGAAAGTCTCGATCCCCGTGCATTACCTCTACGTCTTCGTCGTCGGCGCCGCAATCGGATTCCTCAGCCTGACTGGAATTGCCAGTTCTTATACTCGGATGCTATTGAAGGTGTCGCAGTTCAACCAGCTGCGCACTGAAAAAGACCAGCTGAAAGTGAGCTACTCGCAGCTTGAGAAAGTCGCGAAGGAACGCGACGTCCAGGTTGCCTCGCTCGGCTCGATTGCCGGTGAAGTTTCAGCACTCTACGGTTTGAAAGCGGAGCCAACTCTTGTCACCGCAACCACCGATCAGATCCAGGATGCGGACGTGACTTCCTCACTCGATCAGCTCCATGCCCTGCGGACTTCCGCCCTGACCGGAGCTACCATGGTTGGATTGACCATGGGGCTGACGCGCAATGCGACCACCGCCGACTGGGAACGGGCAAATTCCGCGCCGAACCTATGGCCGGTGCAAGGCCAGATCACCGGCAGCTTCGGTGAGCGAATTGATCCATTCAACGGCGAAGGAGCGTTTCACAGCGGTGTTGATATCGGCACCAGCTACGGTTCGCCGATTATTGCTCCGGCGGATGGCGTCGTCACCTTCACCGACACATTGGGCGGCTACGGCAAGGCGATCATGATCGATCACGGCAACGGCATCAGCACTCGCTACGGGCACCTCTCCGGTTTCGCCGTTGCGGCCGGCCAGCACGTCCGTCGCGGCGATGTCATCGGATACGTCGGAGAGAGCGGACGCTCCACCGGCCCCCATCTTCACTACGAAGTGCGCATCAACGATGTCCCGGTCAATCCCTACAAATACCTCCGAATGACATTAGCGCACGCCGGCGGCTTCGTCACCGGCGGCTAGAAGCTATTTCCCGCCCTCCGAAGCTATCTCACAGATGCTTGAATTGAACCCGTTTCCCTTGAAAGCTAAAGTCCGGCCTCTATGGCGGGCCCCGCAGAATAGCTTCCACCCACAGCGAATGGCCACCAAGAGGCCGTGCGGGCGTGATTCAGAAATCGCTATCGTCTCCCAAATTCTGAGAGCCTGGAAGAACTTGAAAACTGCCGCTTCTTAAGTCACTCGGGAAAGTGATCTTGGTAACCGGAAAGCTATTCGATCCCCAAGTTGTGCATTACCGGCGTAATGGCATAGGCCGAAGACTGCTCCGAATCAGGGTGTTCGGGGCGCTACCATAGGGAGAACCTTCCCCAGCCCCCGAAGTGTCTAAAGCTGCGTTCTGAGGCATTTTAGGATGGAGAATCTCGAGACCAGACAGTTTGGCCGCTACGAGGTCGTTGGCGAACTCGGCCGCGGAGCCATGGGCGTCGTCTATAAGGCCCGCGATCCCCAGATCGACCGCCTGGTCGCCGTAAAGACTGTTTCCCTTTGGGGCCAGGAGCCGGATGAGGAGAAGGAATTCCGTCTCCGCTTCATGAACGAAGCCCAAGCGGCTGGGCGCCTTCATCATTCCGGCATCGTCGGCGTTTTCGATGTCGGCGAGAACCCGGAAAATCATGATCCGTACATTGTTTTGGAATTCGTCGCCGGCGAATCTCTAAATCGCATTCTGTCGCGCGAGAAGAAGCTGCCGCTGGATTACGCACTTCAACTGGCAACCGAGATCGCCGAAGCTCTGGATTACGCGCATGGCCAGGGAGTTATCCATCGTGATATCAAACCTGCGAATATTCTTATTACGCAAGACGGCCATGCGAAGATCGCGGATTTCGGTATCGCAAAACTCAACTTGGCCCACTTCACCATCCCGGGCCGCGTCTTGGGCACTCCTGCCTACATGGCCCCCGAGCAGCTAAGTGGCGAAGGTTGCGACGGCCGTTCCGACCTTTTTTCACTCGGAGTGATTCTGTACGCCATTGTCACCGGGCATTCTCCATTTCAGGGGAACAGCGCCACCACCGTCTGCTTCAAGGTGGCCAATCGGGAGCCCATCGCCGCCAGCGCCCTCGATATGACGCTGCCCCCGGAACTGGATGCGGTTATCAATCGCGCGATGGCCAAGAGTCCCGACGACCGGTATCAGCGCGGATCGCAGTTTGCGGAGGACCTCCGTCAACTGCAGGTCATTCTTAAGCCTGGATCGACGACAACATCGCATCAGACAGCCGTTCGCACAGGGGTTCGACCGAGCACTACCCGTACTCCCAAGGTGGCCACCCAGGGCGCCGCGCCAGTCACAGCCGTCGGAGAGGCCCGGAGAGTCGTTCGCCATGTCTTCCTCAAAGCGCCGGTTAGAGACCTGATCCTTGGCGCGGCCACGATCGTTCTATTGGTCATCATCGGAGCCCAATCAAAGCTTCTGGTGAATTCTTCGAAGGCCGGGATGCCGGCCGTTGCCCCGGCTGTAAGTCCCTCGTCCACGGTGGCTTCGGGTCAAGCCATTCCGGCAGATCAAGAGGCAAAACCGGTTCCGGCAGAAGCCGCCAGCCCGGTGCACCCTCGTAAGAGGCACGCCTCACCCAAGCCGATTGAGACCAGACAAATCGTGGTTCCTTCATCCACGCTCGATCTCGCGGTGCAGCATCAATTCAAGAATGCGACGCTCTACGTGTGGGTTGACGATAAACTCGCACTCACTCGTCCACTCCATGGCGGCGAGCAGAGAAGGATGGTCGTTTTCAGCGGAGTTCGTGGTGTCGATTCCGAAAGCTTGAAAATTCCGGCGGGCAAGCACATTCTGCGTTTTCGAGCCCTCTCCGCAGACCAAACCATCGATCTCTCCAAAACGGTTTCTGCAGAGTTCATCGGCGGTGACACCAAGTCTCTCATGCTCACCTTTGACAAGCACAATAGCGGCATCCACGTCTCGTGGGAATAAGACGAACAACTTTATTGCCGCAAGCCCATCCAGTTTTCTGAAACCACCAGGGAGTTTCCAGGGTTCTGCGGATCGTACTTCACGGAAGTGTGCAGTCCGAGCCGGCAGGAATGGAGGTTGATCCAATGCCTAAGGTAGGTGACATCCTGCGAGCATTCATACGAAACGCCGGCCACATCGTATTTGTAAATGAGCATAACTGCGGCGTGATGGTTATTGGCCGCGGCCAGTTCCTGTACATCGATGACGGTGCCGTCGGTGATGCGGCCAGATCCTTCCAGCCACGCGCGTCGTTCTTTCTCGAGTTCGTCGGGCGTCTTCGGTTTGCGCCGCAATAGTGCATACGCACCGAGCAGAGCAACGCTCCCCGTTGCTACGAGCCCATAAAGTCGAAACGAATCCATAGGAAGGTGGGGGTCGAAGCCAGTGGGATCTCCGACTTCACTGATCAGAATAAGCGGAAACCCGAACTGTTGGAAGTGGTTCGAAGGTTACGGAGGTGCCGATGTCTGTGAAAATCTTTTCTGCCGCGCAGGAGTCGCCGGGCGTGGTCTAGAATCAGCGCTTACCGGCAAAAAAGTTCAGTCTGCGCAGGGCTTGGAGAGGAAAGAGCATTTTGAGAATTCACGACACAGGCGTGGTGATTGGCCTCTGCATCTTTCTGACTGCCTCGATCGCGGTTTTCGGGGGAAAGAAAGACTCGTCAAAGGGCGCTTCACAGGATTGGCCGATCTACGGCGGCACTTCCGCGAACAATCACTATTCATCCCTCAAGCAGATCAATCGCAAGAACGTGAAACGACTGCAAGTCGCCTGGACCTTTGATTCCAATGAGACCGGCGGCCTGCAGACGAGCCCAATCGAAGTGGGAGGAGTCCTTTACGGCATCACGCCAACGCAAAAAGTTTTCGCCCTCGACGCCGCGACTGGCAAGCTGCTCTGGAAGTTCGATTCCAGAATCAAGGGAACACAGCCCGATCGCGGCCTCGCCTACTGGTCCGACGGCAAGCACGGCCGCATCCTTGTCGGCGTGATGAACTTCGTCTACGCGCTCGACGCCGAGACCGGCACGGCAATCCCGACCTTTGGCCAAGACGGACGCATCGATCTCCGCGACGACCTCGGCCGTGCACCCGCCGAGCAGTCGATCTTCATGACCAGCCCCGCGGTCATCTACAAAGACCTGGTGATCGTCGGCGGACGCGAATCCGAAACTCTCCCGGCGTCCCCCGGAGACATCCGCGCCTACGATGTGCGTACCGGTAAGCTGCGCTGGTCCTTCCACACCATTCCGCATCTCGGGGAAAACGGCTACGAAACTTGGCCTAAAGATGCCTGGAAGACCAGCGGGGCCGCTAACAACTGGGCTGGTATGACGGTCGACGTCGCTCGCGGAATTGTCTACGCCCCCACCGGATCGGCCGCGTTCGATTTCTACGGCGCAGACCGCATCGGAGACGATCTGTTCGCGAATTGCCTCATCGCCCTGAACGCCGAAACCGGCGAGCGCATCTGGGATTTCCAGGGAGTCCATCACGACCTGTGGGACCGCGATTTCCCCTCGCCACCTGTGCTCGTCTCCGTCGATCACCACGGCAAGAAAGTCGACGCAGTCGCGCAGACCTCCAAGCAGGGATTCGTTTTCCTGTTCGATCGCACAAATGGGAATCCCCTGTTTCCGATCGAATGCCGCGACTATCCTCCGAGCGCAGTGCCGGGCGAAGTCGCCGCCAAGCAGCAATGCCTGCCGATAAAACCGGCGCCCTTCGCGCGACAGCTTCTCACGAAAGACCTTCTGACCCAGCGCACGCCAGAAATCCATCAATGGGCCCTGGACCGCTTTCGAACTTTTCGCAGCGAGGGACAGTTCGTACCTTTCAGCCTGGATAAACCCACGGTCGTTTTCCCCGGTTTCGATGGGGGCGCGGAGTGGGGTGGATCTGCGTTGGATCCCGAGACAAACATTCTCTACGTCAACGCCAACGACATTGCGTGGACCGGACAACTGGCTGAGAATACGCCCGTAGAAAATCAGCAGAATACGCCCAAGGCCCTTTATACCAGCCAGTGCGCCGTCTGCCACGGCGAGACCATGACCGGATCACCACCGGCAATCCCAGCTCTGACCGGCATCGGTCAGCGGATGTCGGAAAAAGACGTCGTCTCCACTATCCGAAGCGGCAAAGGCCGCATGCCGGGCTTCGCCAACCTAAGCGATGATCAAGTCTCCGCCCTTGTAGCGTACGTCAGGAGCGGCGGGGACAATTCGTCTGCCAGGACAGAAGTCGTGAGCTCCGGTCCGCCACCACCCACGATGAAATATCACTTCACGGGCTACCTGCGCTTCTACGATCCAGACGGATACCCAGCCGTTGCTCCGCCATGGGGCACCCTGAACGCCATCAATCTCAACACCGGTGAGTATGCGTGGAAGATTCCGCTTGGCGAATATCCAGACCTGGCCGCGAAGGGCATGAAGAACACGGGCACAGAGAACTATGGTGGCCCTCTCGTGACTGCCGGAGGCCTACTTTTCATTGGCGCGACGAACTACGACAAAAAACTCCGCGCCTTCGACAAGTCCACGGGGAAACTGCTCTGGGAAACAATCCTGCCTTTCGCCGGAAACGCAACGCCCATTACCTACGAACGCAACGGGCGTCAATTCGTAGTTATCGCTGCCGGCGGAGGAAAAGATCTAAAGTCGAAGTCAGGCGGGGTATACGTCGCGTTTGCGTTAGGTAAATAGTAGAGGGAAAAAAGCTATTTGCTCTGGCTGCAGACACTCTTGCTTACGAGATCGGCGAAACCACCTTCCATCGCTTTTCCAAACTGATCGTCGTGCGATTCTTTCTTGCTCACAACAAAACGTCCACTATGGTCCCGCGAGTACAGCCATTCCGTCGTAGGCGACGCTGATCCGCTGCTGCAATTGAAGCGCACACGCGCGCGCATCTCGACGAACGGCCCTCCCTGGGGAAGTTCCGACGGAGTCTTGTACTCAACCCGCACCAACGCTGTCCGTTGATTGTTCTTGAGTATGCGAACGGAACTAATCGACACTTTATCGCCCGATGCGGTCTGCCCGATGCTTTTCCAGTCTCCGGCGGCCAGTAGCAGACCGACGACCAGTATCGGTGCGAGAACAACGACGGCGAGGATGAGCAAGCCTTTTTTCAACGCCCGAGCCTTCCCAAGCCAATGGCAAGCACACTACTCTGGACCTCCAACCCTGTTCTGTCAACCGCCCGAGCTCGTTCGGACGGCTTCGCAGTTTCAAAATGAGACACCGTGCCATCGTTGGGTCTACAATGTCCGGGCGCCAGAGCACCCGCGGCATCCTATGGAAACCCTGTACACAACGAAGTGGGTATCACCGGTCGGCCCGCTGTTCCTTGCCGCTTCCAGCCGCGGGCTGGTCGCGCTCGAGTTCGATAAGCGCCTCCCCGGTCAGCAAACCGTTCGTCCGAATCCTCGCGACCTGCGAACTGAAAGGAAGGCGTTCCGGTTCGAACCGTCAGAAATCGAAACTCGCCGATTCACTCGTGAGCTCGAGGAGTATTTCGCCGGATCCAGGCGCAAGTTTGATTTTCCCCTCGATCTGCGTGGAACCGATTTTCAGCTTGCCTGTTGGCACGCCCTGCTGGCGATTCCCTACGGCGAGACGCGCACCTACGCCGATATCGCGCGGGCCGTCGGCCGTCCTCAGGGTTTTCGCGCAGTCGGCATGGCAAACAATCGGAATCCCGTGGCGATTGTTGTCCCTTGTCATCGCGTAATTGCATCCGACGGAACCCTTTGCGGATACGGCGGAGGACTCGACATCAAACGGAAGTTGCTGGAACTGGAAGGCGCTTTAACAGGAATGCTCGCAGCCTGAAAAAATTTCTATTGTCGAATTCTGATTGTTGATTGCAAGTTAGGCGATTCTTTAAATTCAACAATCAACCATCAAAATTCAACAATTCCTCACCACTAACCTTGACCGACAAACCTACGGCAGCATCTTCCCTACGTAAAGCAGGCCTCTTCTATCTCGTCTTCGTAATGTTCTCCTACACGACGGGTGGCCCCTTCGGTCTCGAGGACATGGTCACGACCTCCGGGCCGGGCATCACCCTTATCTACTTGCTCTTCCTTCCGGTCTTCTGGTGTATTCCCGTCTCGCTCGTCTCTGCGGAGTTGACTACCGCAATGCCGGTCGAAGGCGGCTTCTACCGCTGGACGCGCGCCGCCTTCGGTGATTTCTGGGGATTCCTCGCCGGATGGTGGAACTGGTCCGCCTCGTTTCTACTCGGAGGCGCCTATGCCGTACTCTTCACCGACTACTTTCTTTACTACCTCCCGAAGATGACCTGGTGGGAGCACTACCTGATTTCGCTCGGGCTGATTGTTCTGCTCACCTGGATCAACGTCCGCGGTATTCAAATGGTGGGCCAGGTTGCCACCGGCCTGGAGCTTTTCATCTTTCTGCCCGTGGCGACCATGATCGTTATGGGACTCGCACACTGGCATCAGAATCCATTCCATCCCTGGATCGTGCCCAATCAGCCCACCTTCAAAGTGTTTGGCGTTGGGTTGGCTCTGGGATTGTGGCTCTATTCCGGATACGAGCAACTCTCTACCGTCGCCGAAGAGGTGGAGAATCCACAGAGGGCCTATCCGCTGGCGCTCGCTCTCGTTGTGCCGTTGTCGGTCGCGGCCTATTTTCTGCCGGCGTTTGCAGGACTCGCCTCGGCCGGACATTGGCAGAACTGGCACACGGGATTTTTCTCCGACGCCGCCCGCATCATCGGTGGCCCATGGCTTGGCACATGGATGACGATCGCCGCCATGATCGGCAACGTGGCCCTGCTCAACAGCACCATCCTGACGACAACGCGGATGCCGTTCGCTATGTCAGAAGATGGATATCTGCCAAACTTCTTTACCCGCAAACATCCGCGATACGGCACTCCCTGGCTCGCCATCGTCGTCTCCGCAGCAATCTATGCTCTGCTCGCATGGCAGAGTCTCGGCCAGCTGATTTCGGTTTACATCTGGCTGCGTTCTGCGACGACAGTCCTGACCGTGCTCTCCGCCTGGAAACTTCGCCGCACCCAGCCGGAGTTGAAACGGTCGTTCGTCATTCCTGGAGGCCGCGCCGGGGTTCTTTATGTCGTTGCTGCGCCCGTGCTGATGGCAGTAGTTGCCTTGCTCGGAGGAGATCGCTTCGCCACCATTGGCGGCGCCATCGCGATACTGATTGGCCCTATTCTCTATCTGTTCGTGAGAACACATCTGAAGCGAGAGAAGACGGTCGCAGCTTGACTTTGGACGAGCCGGAACCTCCGCTTCAGAGGGGCTTCCGGAAGAGGTAGTTATTGCGGTTCGGCGGGTCGTGGTGCTGCCAGAAGTTTACCGTTTCGAGCCCAGCCGCTTCCGCCATCTCGATGAATTCCTGCGCTGTAGCGTAGAAGGATACCGCCGTTCCCGGCCGCATCACAAACGGAGTTGCACTGATTTTTGCCTTTGCCAGCTGCCGTACCATCCCCAGCCACGTCCTCAAGCCGTGCCGACGATAGAGATAAGCAAGCATCTCTCCCGTACTATCGAATCGCGGCGTAGGATCCGCTGTTTGCACAAATGGAATTTCGCCGATCAGGATGCGGGCTCCCGGCTTCGCCACGCGCCAGATCTCGCGTAATGTCGCAGGAATTTTCTCGCGGGGAACGATCAGCAGCACGTTGTTGCACACCGCAACCGAAACGCTTGCGTCCGCGAGAGGCAGTTGATCCGAGAACCCTTGTCGGACATCGACTCCCGTCTTGCGAACCAGCGCAACTTCTTCTTCAGTCGCAAGCAGTCCCATCGCGCTCTTCACGCCGCGCTGTTGAGCCATCCGCAGCAGAGTGCCGTCCCCGCAACCGATATCCAGCACTTCGTCCTGCGGACCCAGCTTAAGAGCCTCGACGATCCTCTCGTGCGTGATTTTCGTGGTTTCCTTTTTGTTGCTGCCGCGCAGGGCGAGATCGTGCAGGTCGCGGGCATGTTTCGCCGTTTCGCGGCAGTACTCCACGTAATCGTCAGAACGAGAAATCATTGAATGGCAACCCTCTTCAGCTTATCCAGTCGAGCACCTTGTACCATGCTCCCGCCAGCGGCAGGAACCACGGTTTTCCGTTGTACAAGCCGAGCGGCGCCCCCGGAAATGAGATCTCCGTGAACGGATTCTCGGGGTTGTCGCCCGCCATCATTTCGGCAATTTTTTGTCCCTGATACGTGGCCATCGCCACGCCGTGCCCAGCGTATCCCACGGCATAATACATTCCGTCGATCTCTCCCGCGTGCGGCATGATGTCAAAGGCAAAATCCAGCGTTCCTCCCCAGACGTATTCAATCCGCGCATCCCTGAGCTGCGGATACACGCTGATCATTCCTCGCCTTAGAATCTCCGCGCTGCGTCGAATCGTCTGGTCATTCTCTGGGAAAAATGCAGCGCGTCCACCGAACAGCATGCGCCGGTCGGGCGTCAGCCGGTAGTAATAAAGATAATTCTTCGAGTCGTAGATCATCCGGTTGCGCGGACTCACCTCTTTCGCGAGAGCAGCCGGCAAGACCTCGGTCGTGATGATGAACGATCCGATGGGGATAATCTTCTTCTGCAGCACCGGAGTCATCGCGCTGGTATAGCCGCTGGTCCCCACGAAAACTTCGTGCGCCCACACTGTCCCCCGCGAAGTCGGCAGATTCCAGCCCATTTCTCCCTGCCGCGAGTCACGCTCGATTGCGTCCACACGAGCGTGCTCAAAAATCTCGGCGCCGGCTTTGATCGCGCTGCCCGCCAGACCCGCAACATATCGCGCCGGATTACATCCCGCGCTTACTTCATCCACCATCCCCCCGTAATAAATGTTCGAGCCAATTTCGGAGGTCAGCTCCGACCGCGGCACCACCCTTAGCTTATGGTTGAATTCAACTTCAATCACCTCCGCCTGCCGTTCATAGTCATCGAAGTGCTTTTGCTTGCAAGCAACTTCGAGATGTCCGCATCGTGAGAAGTCGCAGTCGATCTGCTCTTCCCGGACAATCTGCTCCACACATTCCATCGAAGCGAGAGAAGCCGCATACATGCGCCGCGCCATCTCGCGTCCATACATCGAGATGAGCTTGTTCACCCCCAGCTTCATCCCGGTCAATACCATGCCGCCATTGCGCGAACTGGCCCCCCAACCGATCGTTTGCGATTCGAGGACCGCGACCCGGGCGCCACGCTTGGCTAGAGTTCGGGCCGCCGATAACCCGGTAAATCCTGCCCCAATCACCGCAACATCAACCACCTCCGGCACGGGGCGTGAGGGGTCGGGCGCGGGAAATTCCGCCGTAGTAAGCCAATAGTTGTGCTCTTGCATCGCCATTGTCAGTCGTCGTGAAAAAGTCTGAACCCAAACCCACTGGGAATAGGAGGGTTATCGGGCGAAGCAGCATTTTAGCCCAGCCACGCAGCAGTACATGTACTGTCGATCACAATGGGAAACTGTTGCGTTAACCTAGGTAACTTGCTGCGGTTACTCGCTACCCCTAGTCTGGGATCATGGGGATTCAGTGTTTTCTGTTTTCCTCAGACAGCGCAAGTGCGGACGCCATTCGTCAGGTTCTGGCCGAGCTCGACGTCCAGGCGGATTCCTGTCTGGAGGCGGTTGTCGCGGTCGACAAGATCGCCAAGCAGCCATTTCAGATAGTGATCATCGACTGGGATCAGCAGCCCGAAGCCGGACTTCTACTCGCGGCTGCCCGCGACCGCAAGGCTTCTGAGCGTCCGATCAGCCTCGCTATTGTCAGCGACGACGGGAGCGTTCCCAAAGCATTGCAGGCGGGCGCGAATTCCATTTTGCGCCGCCCGTTCATTCCCACCCAGGTCAAGGACACACTAAAGACGGCGCGGGACCTGATCCAGGCTCGGCAGGCGCCGCCGGTTCCGAGTCTGTCGAACGCTGGGGCACCGGCTTCACCCTTGCCGCCGATCGCTTCCAGAGAAAAGGCCGGGGAGCACGCATTGCGTGCCGGCGAGTTTCTACAATCTGCACCGCTTACTCCCGGCACATCGTTTGAAACCGAAGGAGACGTTCGCCCCGCGTTAGACCAACCGTCTGCAGAACCGGTGGACCCTCTCAAAGATCTCGAACCTGTTGCTGCTTCCGTCGTTCAAGAGAAGCCAGCTCCGGCGCCGCCTCTACCGCCCCCCGACGGAGAAACGCGCGGCCTGGAGTGGTACCTGAAAGCCCGCGGCGTCACCAGACAGGCGGCTGCAGCGCAACCTGCGCGCACGCCATCGCCCGACAAGCCAGACTTGCTGGGCTACGATCAGACTCCTTCGCCATCGTCGAGTTCGCCCCATACCGCACCGGATGTTTCAGCCGAAAAAAACACTTCCCGCGAAGAAACGAAAAAAGAGGCTGCACTCTTCGCTTACATCGAAGGCGACCCAGCCGAAGCTTCCGAAGGAGCTCCTCGACGTTTCAGTTTAGGCAAGAAAGCGATCTTCGCCGCTTTTGTCCTGGCCAGCGTTGCAGTCGCAGCCGCTCCTCAAGCTCCCTGGCATGCACAGATGCAAGCGCTCTGGGCCCGCGGGCAGCGCAGCCTTCACGGTTGGCTGAACCCGCAAATTGTGATCACCAAGCAGGCGCCCACGACACATGAAGACTTCGGCCAGGCGGGGGACGAATACAAGCTCCCCGTCGCCGAAACGATCCCAGACGCCACGACCGATCCCTCGCAGATCAAAGTTCTTCCCGTGATTGATCCCACGGCGAAGAAGCCGAATGGCGATGGCCAGACTCCCGATCAAACTGCGACCCAACCCGACGCCTCCACCACCGCTCCCACGGATCAAGGAACGCCGAGCTCTGTGCCGGTGACGGGTGGTCAGCAAGCGCCAACCGTGATTCCAGCCGGCCAAGCGGCGACTCCAGCTACGGCAACAGTTCCGGCCGCCGCAGCTCTGCCGACGAATTCGCAGCCGGGAACCGCGTCCACGCCAGCATTGATGTCCACGCCAACGCCGGTCACGACGATGCCGGTACTTACTTCCTCGCCAATCCAGGCCAAGCCAACAGCCTCGATCCCCAAAACGGCGCCCGTCCAATACACGCCAGCTGGAAATATCCCGCAAAGTTTGAGAACACAGCTGGCGCCCAATGGTCCTGACCCGGTAGCCCAGAAGGTTCCGGGAGGCGGTCCCTCTGCGATTGAGCCCGTTGCCGTCGCCGAGAGTGCCGAACGTGCCCTGATTTCCGACCAGCCAGTAATCGCCTATCCCGCCAGCGCCAAGGGCCAGCAAGGCACGGTGACGCTTCAGGTCCTGATCGGACGAGATGGCACCGTGCAGGACGCCAAGTTTCTGCAGGGTTCCCTCGCCTTCGCAGATGCGGCCATTACCGGCGTTCGCCAATGGAAGTTCAAGCCCTATGTGTTCAACGGACGCCCGGTATCTGTCCAGACGCTGCTCACCATGACATTTGCGCCTGCGGGCCATTAGATGGGTTGTTATGTTCAGACCGACACCCCAGCAGCGAAACCTTGTTACCGATGGAGTACAAATCGGGCACCCGGGGATATCCGGGATGCATCTAGGGATATAATGAATAGAGTTTGACCCTAGTTCCTTCCGGAAGAAGAAGATCACAACCAAGATGTCCATGAAAACCAAAGCAGCGATTCTCGTCACGTCTTTTGCCGTATTACTGTTCGTGGTTGTAGGTTCGATGGGAGGCGTCCACGCTTCCTCGAACGACGGCGCTTATCGTCAATTGCAGGTTTACAGCGAAGTGCTGTCGCGCGTGCGCAGTGAGTACGTCGAAGAGCCGAACATTCCGAAAGTGACCGACGGAGCTCTTCATGGGCTCCTCGAGTCCCTCGACTCCAACTCGGCCTATCTCACGCCCGAAGCCTATAAGGCCTTCAAAGCTCACAAGAGCGAAGGCAAAGCCGGAATCGGCGTCGTCATCTCGAAGCGCTTCGGCTATGCCGATATTGTCGCCGTGCTGCCCGGTTCGTCCGCGGAGAAGGCTGGCATCGAGTCCACCGATATCTTTGAATCGATCGAAGGCAAGAGCACGCGTGACATGTCATTGCCGGAGATTCGCAATTCCCTGCTGGGCGCGCCCGGAACGAACCTGAACGTCGAGGTCGTCCGCGCCCGCCGCGCCGAGCCGCAGCGGATGTCGATCACCCGCGATGCCATCACGATTCCTCCGGTGACCGACAAAATGATGGAAGACGGCATCGGCTACATCAAAGCCGAGGCCCTCACCAAGGGCAAGGTCCAGGAAATCACGTCGAAGGTGAAGTCGCTCGAAAAAGAAGGCGCCAAGAAGATTCTTCTCGACCTTCGCAATTGCGCCGAAGGCGACGAGCAGGAAGGCATCGCAACCGCCAACCTCTTCCTCAATCACGGCACAATTACTTATCTACAGGGCCAGAAGTTCCCCCGCGAAGCTTTCAATGCCGATCCTTCCAAGGACATCACGAATCTTCCGCTCGCCGTTCTCGTCAATCGCAGCACCTCAGGCGCGGCCGAGATTGTTGCCGCCGCCATTCTCGAGAATGCTCGCGGCGACGTGATCGGAGACAAGACCTTCGGCGACGGCTCGGTCCAAAAGACCATCGAACTGCCGGACGGCGGCGCGCTGATTCTCTCCGTTGCGAAGTATTACTCGCCCAGCGGGAAAGCAATTCAGGATTCAGCCGTCACTCCAAATGTTCTGGTGGCGGATGCTTCCGACGATGCCATCGTTACCGATGATGACGACGGAGGCGCCGCGGCTCCGGAAGAAGACGCGAAGCCGAAAAACACCGTCGACGATCAGCTGAACAAGGCCGTCGAAGTCCTCAAGAGCCACAACAGCTAACCGGCAATTGTGAATTCCATGAAGGACGGCTCGCGCCGTCCTTCATTTCTTTCCGGCAACTTCCTGCCCTTCTGTTATCGTTGACGGGTACCCATACAATTCATCGCACTTCAACCGAGGATCGCCTTATCGCATGGATTCCACCACGCAAACGTCCGGCTCGCTTATATTCCTTCTGCTGATTTCTGCGCTCGCTATCTTTATCGTTTATCGTGTTTTCCGCCGTCTCCGAGCGACAGGCGCAACTCCCGGACGTCTTGAAATCGATATCAGAGATCTCGGCGGTTTCCAATACAGTCAGCTCGTTCTCATCAGCCTGCTCAGCCTGTTCGTAGAAATGCTGATGATCCGCTGGGTGTCGTCGGACATCCGCATTTTTGCGTACTTCAAGAATTTTGTCCTGGTGGCATGCTTCCTCGGATTCGGTCTGGGATGTTACCTATGCCGGCGACGAGTCCAACTCATGGCTCTTACCGCGCCGCTCTTGCTTCTTACGGTCATCCTCAAGGCCCCGATTTCGCCGCTGCGCCGTAGCATCTCGATTTTGCCTCAACTGCTCGGCGCCAGCGTCGAAGTTCATGTATGGGGCGTCCCTGCCATGCCTGCCAGTTGGACGGGTATGCTGCTCGCTCTCGCCTTCGTCGTTCCACTCTTCGCCGTTATCGCAACGGCATTCATTCCCTTCGGTCAGCTTGTCGGCTGGTATCTCGAGAACGCTCCAAAAGGAGTCGCCGCCTATAGCGTCAATGTCCTTGCCAGTCTTGCGGGAATCGCCGGATTCACGTTTCTCTGCTTCTTGCACCAGTCACCGTGGGTATGGTTCCTGGTCGCCGGAGTCTTTTCGGTCATCGTGTTCTGGAAAAATGCTCCTGCCCGGAAGGCGCTCGGCATCACTTTTCTCATCTGCATCTGCCTGCTGGCGATTCCCGATCACCGCAACGCCACGACCTACTGGTCTCCGTATCAGAAACTCTCTATTCGACCGGTCTATGGAGACGGCCAGCTCGAGGCATACTCGTTGACCACCAACGACTCCCTCTATCAGACAATTCTCAATCTGTCGCCCGAGTTTGTTCAGTCCCACGCCGATGTCTTCCGCCGCCATCCAATCGAGCAGAACGCCTACAACATGCCGTATCGCTTTTATCCTGCGCCGCCTTCCGTTCTAGTGCTGGGATCAGGCATGGGCAACGACGTCGCTGCCGCTCTTCGCAACGGAGCGGGCCGCGTGGAAGCTGTCGAGATCGACCCGCTGATTCTCCAGCTCGGCCGCGACCTTCACTTCGAACATCCCTACCAATCGCCGCGCGTGCATGTCGTGCTTGACGATGCCCGCAGTTATATCGAGAACAGCCACGATCAATTCGATCTCATAGTCTTTTCCCTCCTCGATTCGCACACTACTACATCGCACTTCACCAACATCCGAATTGACAATTACGTTTACACGCGCGAAGCCCTTCAGCGGGCCAGGCTACTGCTCAAATCCGACGGCCTCTTTATCGTGAAGTTCCAGGTGGACAATCCCTGGATTGCGGGCCGTCTATACAAGCTGATGCAGACCACCTTCGGGCAGAATCCGATTCAGTTCCAGACGGATCTAGGCGGTTTTGATACCTCGGGGCGTTTCTTCGTCGCTGGATCGCCTGAGCGTCTCGCGAAAGCCACCTCTGATCCGGCGCTCGCCTCCTATCTCGCCACTCACGGCAACATGCCGCTCGAATCCGCCAGCCTCACCACCGACGACTGGCCGTACTTCTACCAGCACGAGCCCGGATTGCCCATCAGTGTGATTCTCGTCTCGATCGCAGTGCTCATCATTTTCGGATGGTTCCTGCGCCAGACCAGCGGCGAAGGCGCTCGGCTCGATCTGCATTTCATGTTCCTGGGCGCCGGATTCATGCTGCTCGAAGCCCAGATTGTCAGCAAGATGGCGCTTCTATTTGGCACCACTTGGGTCGTGAACGCCGTGGTCGTGTCGGGCCTGCTCTGCCTGATTGTCGCCGCCAACCTTGTCTACGAAGCGTTTCGGCGCATTCCTCTCGCCGTCGCCTACGCCGGATTGTTTCTCTCTCTTGCAGTGATGTACTTCGTCCCGCTGGAAAGACTCTTCTACGAATCGTGGCTCCTCCGCGGCTTGGTCGCCACGCTCGCTCTGTGCACTCCCGTATTTTTTGCCGGAATCATCTTTATCTCGAGCTTCGCCCGAGCCGGATTCCGCGGCAGTGCTTTAGGATCGAACCTCTTCGGCTCCCTCATCGGAGGCCTGCTCGAATCCTCTTCGCTCTGGTTCGGCCTGAAATCGCTGACAATCCTTGCTGCCCTGCTCTACATCGGCTCCGCCATCTTCCTGCACAGGCGACCTCGATTAGAGACAGATCAGGAAGCTACTCCGGCCTTGGCCACCCAAGAATCATGATCTGCCGATCCGAAGCGGGCGAAGCTTGAAACTCAAAACCTGAAACTCCGATTCCCCTTCGTGTTACTTAGTGTCCTTCGTGGTTAGCTCATTTGGCGGCTGCCAGCGCCACAGAATCCCAAGTGCTATCCTGACCATAACTCCCGATGAAGTCGCTTTACGATGATCTTCCCGAGGTCGAGATTGGCGGACGCCGTCTCGTCGGCCGCGTCCTGTTCGGCTTGCTTGTCTTGATCTCGGTTCTCGTCGGCGCAACCGCCGGCCTGCTACTCGTCTACACGACCGACCTGCCGCAGGTCGACGCACTCGAAGCTTATCGTCCCAGCTCGATCACCGAACTCTACGACGACCACGGCCGCGTCATCGGATCATTCGCTCTCCAGCGCCGCGTGGTTGCCAGCTACGACGACTTTCCTCCGGTGCTTCGTAACGCGCTCGTTTCGATCGAAGACAAGGATTTCTACAGCCACTCCGGGATCAATTTCTGGCGCATTGTCGGCGCCGCCTACCGCGACATCGAATCCGGGGGCAAAGTGCAGGGAGCGTCCACCCTCACCATGCAGCTCGCCCGCAATCTTTTTCTCTCGCCCGACCGCCGCTGGCAACGCAAGGTGCAGGAGGCGATGCTGGCCATTCAGATCGAGCGCCATTTCACCAAGCCCCAGATTTTCACACTCTACGCGAACCAGATTTTTCTCGGGCATGGCGTCTATGGTTTCGAGGCCGCCTCCGAGTTCTATTTCAGCAAGCAAGCCAAGCAGCTCACGCTGGATGAAGCAGCGCTCCTCGCCGGATTACCGAAAGGTCCAACCGTCTATTCGCCGATCACTCATCCCGACCGCGCCGTGAAGCGCCGCAATCTCGTCATCAACGCCATGCTCGAGGACGGCAAGATCACTGCCTCCCAAGCCGACGAAGCGCGCTCGGCTCCGCTTGTTTTGCATCTTGCACATGACCCGAACTCCCTCGCGCCATATTTCGTGGAGGAAATTCGCCGCTATCTCGAGAGCAAATACGGTGCCGACCAGGTTCACGAGGGCGGGCTGAAGGTCTACACATCGCTCGACGTCGACATGCAGAATGCCGCCAATCAGGCGGTTCTCGACGGCCTCGCTGCCTACGAGCGCCGCCACGGATGGAAGGGCCACCTCGAAAACATCATCGACGAAGGAATTGCCCTCGACAAATATTCTCATCCCGATTGGGACGACGACCCCGAGGTCAACGGATACCTTCACGCGCTTGTGACCTCCTCCGGAACCGGAATCGCCACGCTGAAATTCGGACGCTACACCGCCGCGCTCTCCCAAGCGGATGTCGCATGGACCGGTCAGAAGCTCGCCAATATTCTCAAGACCGGCGACATCTGTTACGTCAAAGTTCTATCGCTCGGGACAAACGGCGCGGCCCATGTGAGTCTCGAGCAAGATTCCGGCGCCCAGGGCGCCTTACTCGCCCTCGACAACGCAACCGGTGGGATCAAAGCTCTCGTCGGCGGGCGCGACTTCAACGAATCCAAGTTCGACCGCGCGACGCAAGCCCTGCGGCAGGTTGGATCTTCTTTCAAGCCCTATGTGTACACGGCAGTTATCGACGGAGGCGCAACTCCCGACGACACTATTCTCGACGAGCCGGTCAGCTTCGATACTCCGTCCGGCCCCTATACTCCGCACAACTACGACGAAAAATTCGAAGGCATTATCACGCTCCGGCGCGCACTGGCGCAGTCGCGGAACATCCCCGCCCTCAAGCTCGCCAACAAAGTTGGAATTCAAGACGTGATCGACTATGCCGAGCGCTTCGGCATCACCTCGAAGCTTCCGCCTTATCTGCCGATCGCTCTCGGATCGGCAGAAATTACGCTGCTCGAGCAAACCGCAGCCTATAGCGTCTTCCCTAATGACGGCGTCCGCGTGACCCCGCGCTACATCACCCGCGTCACCGACTACGAAGGCCGTGTCCTGGAAGAAGATTTTCCGGACGTGAAGGATGTTGTCAGCGAACGCACTGCGCGCATCATGACCTCCATGCTGCGCGAAGTCGTGCTCCATGGCACCGGAATCGCTGCCGCCAAACTGCCGTTCCCCGTCGCCGGAAAAACCGGCACTACTAACGATTTCACCGATGCCTGGTTTGTCGGATTCTCCCCAACCATGAGCTGTGGCGTCTGGGTCGGCTACGACGAAAAGAAATCCCTGGGCGCGAAAGAAACCGGTGCTCGCGCCGCGCTGCCCATCTGGATGAATTTCATGAGTGCAGCCATGGCCGGAAAAGACCCCGGCGAATTCCAGCCTCCACCTATAGTCCCGCACACGGTAGCTCAAAAAATCGACACCCCCGATAGTGCCCCGGCCGCCGAAGAATCGCATTAATACCGTGGCGTTCCGCCGGCTGTCGCGAGCGCGTCTCGCGCTCGCAGCGCAAAGCGTCTATCATTCCGACAGATTTCTTACCGATCGCTAAGAGGCAATCATGCGCACAGCCGCCTTATCCGCACTCCTGGTTCTAACGGTTCTCTGCACTCTAACTCGCTCCTCCCAGGCGCAATCCGAATCCCAGTCCGCCATTGAGAAAGTCTTACACCTTCAGCAAGGGGCCTGGAATCGGCACGATCTCGACGCCTTCATGACGGGATACTGGAATTCCCCCGATCTCACCTTCTTCTCCGGAGGAAAAGAAAACCATGGCTGGCAAGCCGCCATGGACCGCTACAAGGCCACTTACACGAGTCCCGGTCACGAAATGGGCAAGCTGGATTTTTCCGATCTGCGTATCGAAATGCTAGGTCCTGACGCCGCCTTCGTCCGCGGCGCCTGGCACTTGACGATGTCCGACGGCAAAACGCCGCACGGCCTCTTCACGCTAATCTTCCGCAAATTCCCCGACGGTTGGAAGATCATCCACGACCACACTTCCTCCGCAGACTAGCTCTCGCTGATCCGTTCACTTTGCGTTGTCATCCTGAGCGAAGCGACGGACCTATGCATGAAGCGCTTCACAAAACCATAAGGACACTAAGTGAGACGAAGGAGAATTTCAAAACTACCTTCGTGTGACCTTGTGTCCTTCGTGGTTAAAAAAAGTTTTACTTCCGAACCCGCACCTGCACGCGGGTTCCGTCAGGCAAACTGCCATTCACCAACTCGATCCGCCCGCCGCGCACCACGCCCTCGAATTCCTGCGGCCCAGACGAAACCGGTGCCGCGGGCCGCGCCCGCCCCATCCCCTTATCCATCGCCTCATTCGCCAGCCGGTCCGCTTCCTGATTGTGTTCGCGCAGCGCATGCCCGATCGAGAACCATTGCAGCTGCCCGATCAATTCCTTCGCCCGCCCATGCAAATCCTGCAGGGTCGGATTCTTCACCTTATAAATTCCCTTGATCTGCCGCACCAGCAACTCCGAATCGCTGATCACCTTCAGCGCCTTCGGCCCATGCTGAATCGCATACTCGAGCGCAGCAATCAGTCCCTGATACTCCGCGAAGTTATTCGTCTGATGCCCAAGATATTCGCTGAGTGCCGCGACCTTGCGGCCGGACTCGTCCTTAATCACCACACCATAACCCGCCGGCCCGGGATTCCCGCGCGCCCCGCCGTCACTATGCGCGACAAGATAACACTCAGGTGGATTCTCGCGAGATTCGAAAAGATGACCCTTAGCAGAAGATGGACACATTGGTAGAGTCTAATTCCCCGTGCTCCTCTATGTCCGCTGTGGTGAAAAAGAGTTGCGACGAAGTAATCGCTATCTCCCGGCCGCAAGCCGCGTAGCCAGCCGCGCCGGAAGCTGCGCCGCAAAAATCCGGTCCTGCGCTGCCTTCAAATTGTAGGGCGTGCGGTGAAACTCCACGACTTGCTCCTCGGTATCGTAGAGCGCAAACGCGGCCCGCCAATCGCCATCGCGCGGCTGTCCGACCGATCCCGGATTAATCAAATACCGCGCCGAGGATTTCAACTGCATCGGAACCGACTCCGCCTGCCCCACCGTGCGATATTCGGGACGAAATCCATCAGCCGATGATCCGTTGGCAAAAAATCCTCCCTGCAAATGGGTATGCCCAAAGAAAGTCAGCGGCATCGTCAATGTGATCAGCGGCGCAAGCGCATCTCCCAAAGACACGACATATTCATCCTCATCGTTCGGTGAGCCATGCACCAGCTGCACATCGGGGAAATCCGGCAGAGAAACCGGACCATGCGGCAGCGCCTTCAGCCACTCCAGGTTCTCCGGTGTCAGTTCATTGCGCGTCCAGATCGCGGCTGCCGCGGCCATCGGATTGAAATCGTCCAGATCCATAATCCCTGTCGCCGCCTTGTCATGATTTCCGCGCACGAAGACCTTCCCAATCTCTCGCGAGCGGTTTGTCACTTCATTAGGGCTCGCTCCATATCCCACGATGTCGCCAAGGTTGACGATCGCATCGAACGATGGAGCATTCGCGAGGCACGCATCAAGCGCCTCAAGGTTGGCATGGATATCGCTCAGCAGCAGTATGCGCACGGATCACCGGACAAACTGCCGATTATAGACCAACTCGGATTCGTATCAGATTGTCATCCCGACCGGAGTCGAGGGACCTTGTGTTTTTCTCGCCCACTCTGGCATGGACGATTGCCAGCGTCCCGGGCTTCCGCATCTTGCCGCCTAAGCTAGGAATTCACTACCGGGCACCGCGCCCAATGCCCAGTCGCCACCTCCACCAGCGGCGGCAACGCCCGCGCACACTCGGCAATTCTCGAATCGCACCGTGGCTCAAACGCGCATCCCGGAGGCAACGCCTGCAACGCCGGAACCGTCCCTTCGATCGTGTCCAGTGGACGGCTGCGGTCCGTCTTCAGGTCCGGCACCGCGTGCAGCAATCCGCGCGTGTAAGGATGCGCCGCCGCCTGAAAGATATCCCGCTTCGCTCCAAGCTCCACCAGGCACCCCGCATACATCACGGCCACGCGATCCGCCACCTGCGACACAACCGCCAGATCGTGCGAGATGAAAAGCATGGCCAAACCGAACTTCGCTCGCAGCTCCGCCAGCAGTTCTAGGATCTGCGCCTGAATCGTCACGTCCAGGGCCGTGGTCGGCTCGTCCGCAATCAGCAGCTTCGGACGGTTCACAATCGCCATCGCAATCACGATGCGCTGCCGCATGCCACCGGAGAGCTGATGGGGATAATCCCGCGCCCGCCGCTCCGCATCGGGAATCGCCACGTCGTTCATCGCCTCCACGGCGCGCTGCCATGCCTCGGCTTTTGAAGCATCCTGATGTGCGGCCACGGCCTCCGCAATCTGATCTCCCACGCGCATCACCGGATTGAGTGCGGTCATCGGCTCCTGAAAGATCATCGTCATGCCCGATCCTCGCAGCCGCCGCATCGATTCATCGCTGATCGTCGTGAGATCGCGCGGCTCTGACCCGTTCTCGGCAAACAGAATCTCTCCCGTGACCCGCGCCTGAAGCGGCAACAGCCGCATGATGGCCAGTGATGTAATCGATTTCCCCGACCCGGATTCTCCCACCAACCC
>DATJOA010000141.1:0-5189 GCA_035507635.1 Candidatus Acidiferrales bacterium | reverse complement strand
TTCCGCACGCCCCTGCAGTTCCGGATCATCCTGCTTGTAGACTTCCTCGCGGAAAATGAACATGACCAGATCGGCATCCTGCTCGATCGATCCCGACTCGCGCAGATCCGCCAGCTGCGGACGATGATCCCCGCCGCGGCTCTCTGGAGCGCGGCTCAACTGCGAGAGCGCAATCACGGGAACGCTCAGTTCCTTCGCCAGCGCCTTCAGCCCGCGCGAAATCGCCGAAACTTCCTGCGTACGATTTTCAAATCGCTTTCCGCCCCCGGACATCAGCTGCAGGTAATCCACGATGATGAGATCCAGTCGCCCCTGCGCCTGCTTGAGCCGCCTCGCCTTCGCGCGCATCTCGCTCAACGAAATTCCCGGCGTATCGTCGATAAATATCGGAGCGTGCGCCAGCTGCTCCATCGCTCGCACGACTTTTTTCGTATCGTCCTGCCACAACGAACCCGTCCGCATCTTGTGCGCGTCCACTCTGGCCTGCGAACACAGCAAGCGCATCAGCAGCGCCTCGCGCGACATTTCCAGCGAGAACACTCCCACCACCTGCTGATCTTCAATCGAAGCATTTTCCGCGATGTTCATCACGAATGCCGTCTTGCCCATCGAGGGCCGCGCCGCAATGATCACCAGGTCCGCGCGTTGCATTCCGCTCGTCATCTCATCGAGATCCGTATAGTGCGTCGCCAGTCCCGTGATCCGCTGGCCGCGTTGCAGCAGCGCGTCCACCGATCCGAAAGTCTCGCGGACGATCTCCTGCACCCCCATGAACCCGCGCCCAATGCGCTTTTCCGAGAGCTGAAAGATCGCCGCTTCCGTGTCGCTCAAAACATCTTCCGCCGCGTCCGACTGATCGCTTGCGCGCGCAATCGCCGTGGTTGCCGCCGAAATCACACCGCGCAGCAGCGCCTTGTCGCGGACAATCTTGACGTAGTGCTCGATGCTCGGCCGGTCCGGCACGCCCTCCACCAGGCTCGACACATACGCCACGTCGCCGATCGCCTGAAGATCCTTGTGCCGCTCGAGCTCTTCGATCAGCGTGATCATGTCGATCGGCCGCGAAGACTCCGCCAGATCGACCATGCGCGTATAAATTCTCCGGTGCGAATCGAGCGAGAAATCCTCGATCCGCAAATGCTCCGCCGCCTGGTTGTACGCAAAGTTGTCGAGCAGGATCGCCCCAAGGATCGACCGCTCAGCTTCTACATTCGCCGGAAGGGTGCTAATGCTGTAATCGGAAGTGGCCACTGATCTCTCTCAACAGGGTTTTCAGAAACGTAAAAGGAACATACCTTCATTCCCGCTGTGAATGCCACGCACACACTCTGGAAATCCCCGTCAAAATAAAAAAAGTTTGAAAACGAAAACTTCTCTTTCCGATGAACCAGATTGTAGGCGAACAAATAGCGAATATCAAGAACGGAGGCGTTAGGAAGAAGGACGTTGAACTCTGAGAACAGATGGCGAGCGGCTAACGACCAACGACTAACGACGAGAACGGACGACTGACGACTGACGACTAAATTCGAATGCGGCCCGGGGCCAGCCACCCCGGACCGCATTATTCGTGGATTCCTGCTCCGCCCTACGACGATTGTTTCAGCCCGGCAGCGCTCGAAACGAGTGCCGCAAGGGCCGAAGCGCGTTTTGGATTCGTGATCTCGCGATCATCGTTCCGCTAACGCCTGCGGTGGCCAGCGGCCCGCCTGCTCTAAGAGCAAACAGGGGAGGAGGCCGCAACGCCCGGGCAACCAGTCGCGCTTTCGCGCGGCTCTGGATGTTTTCCCCTTCGGCAATTCACTTTCGAGAATCACCGCTGCCACTGGCTCTGCCGCAATCATCCGGCTAAGTCAGGAACTCTCACGTTTCGCTGAACCCACTCTCAGCCAGATTGTTGCGCCCGGCAACAGAAAAATCCTGCCCCCTTGTGAAGAAACTGTGGACGATGAGACTTCCCTGTGGACAGCCGAGGAAAACTAAGCAAGAGTCAAATAAATGTCGCCGAGGACGCAGAGGAGCGGGGCGAGGGATCTCGCGCTCAGCAAAAGCCTCAAGACAAGAAATGGTTCGCGATCCCCTTTTCCCCTTTGCGTCCTCTGCGTCCTCTGCGGTATTCATTTGACCTTTTTATTTGCGGTAAGATCAAAGATTATGAATCCCTCTGCCACCGAGACCGAGACCGGCGCCAACGCCGCTCCCGAGTCCCGCCCATCCAATTTCATCCGCGAACGCTTCCTCGAAGACCTCAAGACCAACAAGTACAACGGCCGTGTCCAGACCCGCTTTCCTCCCGAGCCCAACGGATACCTCCACATCGGCCACGCCAAGGCCATCTGCATCGATTTCGGCATGGCCGCCGAGTTTGGCGGGCACACCAATCTCCGCTTCGACGACACCAATCCCGAGAAAGAAGATGTCGAGTACGTCGACTCCATCATGGAGGACGTCAAGTGGCTCGGCTTCCGCTGGGACGGCCTCTTCTACGCCTCCGATTATTTCGGACAGCTCTACGAGTGGGCGATCAAGCTCATCAAAGACGGCAAGGCCTATGTGGACGATCTCTCCGCCGAGGAGATCCGCAAGCACCGCGGCACTCTCACCGAGCCCGGCAAAGACAGCCCCTACCGCAACCGCTCCGCAGAAGAAAATTTAAATTTATTCGAGCGCATGCGCGCCGGCGAATTTCCCGACGGATCCCGCGTGCTCCGCGCCAAGATCGATATGTCATCGCCGAACCTCAATATGCGCGATCCCGTGATGTATCGCATCCTGCATGCCGAACATCACCGCACCGGCGACAAGTGGCCTATCTATCCGATGTACGATTTCGCGCACGGCCAGTCCGACTCGCTCGAAAAAGTCACCCACTCGATGTGCTCGCTCGAATTCGCCGATCACCAGCCGCTCTATAACTGGTTCATCGAGCAGCTCGGAATTTTCCCCTCGCAGCAGATCGAATTCGACCGCCTCAGCTTGACCTATACGCTGATGTCGAAGCGCAAGCTGCGCCAGCTCGTCGAGCAGGGCACCGTCCGCGGCTGGGACGATCCCCGCATGCCCACGCTCTCCGGTCTGCGCCGCCGCGGATACACGCCCGAAGCGATCCGCAACTTCGTCTCCGCCGTCGGCGTCTCGCGCACCAACGGAATCGTCGATCTCGCCATGCTCGAGCACTTCGTCCGCGAAGATCTCAACAAGCGCGCGCCGCGAGTCATGGCCGTGCTGCGTCCGCTAAAGGTCGTCATCGATAACTATCCCGAGGGCCAGGTCGAAGAAATGGACGCGACCAACAATCCGGAAGATGAAAGCGCCGGATCGCGCAAGGTTCCATTCTCGCGCGAGCTTTACATCGAGCAGGACGACTTCCGCGAAGTGCCTCCGCCAAAGTATTTCCGCCTCACCCCCGGGCGCGAAGTCCGTCTGCGCTATGGCTACTTCATCACGGCAAAAAGTGTCGTGAAAAATGACAAGGGAGAAGTCGTCGAAGTCCACTGCACCTACGACCCGGCAACGCGCGGCGGCAACGCACCCGATGGCCGCAAAGTAAAATCGACGATCCACTGGGTCTCAGCCAAGCACGCTGTCAACGCCGAAGTCCGCATTTACGACAATCTCTTCACCAAAGCCAATCTCGCCGAAGTGGAAGAAGGCAAGGACGTCCTCGACTACCTGAACCCGAACTCGCTCGAAGTGATCCCAGATGCGAAGGTCGAACCGTCGTTAGCCAATGCCGCAGCAGGCACTCGCGTCCAGTTCGAGCGCCTCGGATACTTTGCAGTTGACCTCGACTCGAAGCCCGCCGCCCCGATCTTCAACCGCACGGTTGCGCTGAAAGACACCTGGGCCAAAGTCGAAAAAAAACAAACCGGAAAAAGCTAGACCGATCTCCCGTTCCGAAACGGTGGCTGAGGAATCGTCCGCTCGATTGGAACGGCATGCTGGGGTCGAGATTACCGACTAACCCGGGAATCGAATAGAGACCGGGCACAGCCATTACTCCCTGGAATCACGGGATCTCTGCTAAACCTCTTCCCCTGAATGCCCTTCCAGCGCTACACTTTTGCGCTGGAGGCTTTCCCACCATGTCCGCCACAATCGTCTGGAGAGCTCTACTCATATCGTTATTGTTGACTCCATGCCTCGCCGCCCAAACCAACAACGCTTCCGCCGCCACTGCTACCACGACCTGCACTCTCGACGACGGACGTCAGGTCTACGTGCGCTACGATCCCGTCCCTAACAACAAAGAGAAAATTTCCAACGGTAAGCCCTGGTCGCCCGGCGGCGTGCCCATGACGCTGTTCACCGAAGCTCAACTGACGCTCAATAATTCTCTGATCCCAATCGGCGCCTACACGCTCTATCCCATTCCCGCCCGCGGCAACTGGACCCTCGTCGTCAACAAAAACGTCACCCCCGGCGCAGCCTACGACGAGAAACAGGATGTGGCACGTGGCCCCATGGAATCCGCCCAGGTCGATCAGCCTTCCGAAAGTCTGGAAGTCGCCTTCGCCCACGTCGGCCCCCGCTGCAGCCTTCGGATCTATATGGGCAAGACTGCATCCTTCGCCGACTTCACCGCCAAATAACGTGGCGCCGGCGCCTCCAACCGCAAAGCGCGACAGAATGAAGCCGGGTGTCCCATTTCTGGCCGGTTTTGCCGGAAGTGGAGATGTTCGACAGCTTTAAAGCTCAACGGAGCTCAGAGCCGGTTACCAAAGTCCCATCCCTTCCCGTCCGTTTTCATTCCCCTCCGAATCCAGCACCATATAGAAGATTAGAAATCTCTCTATCTCCCCCAGATCGAGAACTCTTGTGAAAAAACTGTCTCTTGTCATCACCGTGTTCGCCGCTGCTTTCGCGTGCGCGCAGTCCCAACCCGCGGCGCCGTCGACGACGGTCTCCCGGACCACCAAGGCGATGCATTACCGCCTGCAAGGTGGACAGGCGAAGATCACCTTCCAGGGCACGGACCTCTCGCAGCGCGCGACCGGCGAAGCCAAAGTCGAAGGCAAGAAGACCAACTTTGAAATCGACGCCAAGTTCCAGGGATTCGAAGACGCCACCAAGTTCGGCCTCGAATATCTGACCTACGTTCTCTGGGCCGTCTCGCCTGAAGGACG
Organism: Candidatus Acidiferrales bacterium; assembly: GCA_035507635.1. Lineage (GTDB taxonomy): Bacteria > Acidobacteriota > Terriglobia > Terriglobales > Acidobacteriaceae > Sulfotelmatobacter. The sequence continues at coordinate 63 of DATJOA010000141.1, read as the reverse complement.
CCCCGTCAACCTCGGTGAACTGTCACTGGACAAGAACGGCAACGCCCACGTCAAGGCCTTCAC
>DATJOA010000140.1:0-24861 GCA_035507635.1 Candidatus Acidiferrales bacterium | reverse complement strand
ACTCGCTGATTGCTGCCCACCGGCCGAACTTCTTTTTCCTGCAGCACGCGGAGCAGTTTCGCCTGCAACTCCAGCGGCAACTCGCCCACTTCGTCGAGGAAGATCGTTCCGCCGTCGGCCGCCTGAAACAGTCCCTGCTTCGACTTCAGCGCGCCCGTGAACGCGCCTTTTTCGTAGCCGAACAGCTCGCTTTCGATCAGCGTCGGCACCAGCGATCCGCAATCGACGGCTACAAACGGACGGTTGGCGAATGCCCCGCGGAAATGCATTGCCCGCGCTACCAGTTCCTTGCCCGTGCCGCTCTCGCCGTAGATCAGGACCGGCGTGCGCGTGTCCTTCAGCCTAGCTACCATCCGCAGCACTTCCTGAATCCGCGCCGAAGAACCAATAATTCCATGCATGGCCGTCTCTGAATCCGTGCGCTGCCGCAGGAATTCATTCTCTTCAACCAGCCGGATCTTTTCCGCCATCCGTCGCAAAAACAGGCGCAGTTCCTCCAGCGGGGAAAACGGCTTGGTAATGTAGTCGTAAGCCCCCAGCTTCATCGCCTGCACCGCGGTCTCGATCGATCCGTGGCCGGTCATCAGCGCCACTTCGGTGCGCGGCAGGAGTTTCTTTACCCTCTCCAGAAACTCCAGGCCCGACATGCGCGGCATCACCATGTCGGTCAGAACCATATGGACCGATTGTTCCTCCAACAAGGCGAGCGCGGATTCGCCGCTCTCCGCCTCGAGACAGAAAAATCCCAGCGCTTCGCCGACCGTGCAGCAAAGCTTGCGGATGCTCTGCTCGTCGTCCACCACGAGCAGCCGTATACGAAGATCGTCTTTACTCCCAGCGTTATTCACTCGGCCTTCCCAAAGGTCTTTGAGACCACATCGATAAATTGTTGAACACGAAAGGGTTTTTCCACGCACGGGGCGCCGGTTTCGCGCAAGGTCGCCACCGTTTCTTCATTGGCGATATCGCCCGTAATAAAGATGATGCGCGAAGCCAGATCGGGCCGGTGTCGTGCGATCCAGGCATAAACTTGCCCTCCGTCAACTCCGCCGGGAGTGCGCATATCCGAAACCACTCCGAGAAACGACCCGTTCTCAAGCAGGCGCAAGGCATCCACGCCCGACTCGCAACAGATGACGGGATATCCGCTGCGCTCGAGAGCGGCTTGCACATACGCCATGACGGCGGGCTCATCCTCGATGAGCAGCACGGGCAAGGGACGAAGCTGCAAGGCAGGTAGGCTCATGGTTGTTTCACTCCTGCGGCCACACTGAGTGACGCGGTGTGGGAAAGGGCGGGCAGCCGCACAATGAACGTCGCTCCCTGGCCGCCAATATTGTTGTGGCAAAGGATTTCGCCACCATGCTCCTTCACGATTCCATAGCAGATGCTCAGGCCGAGGCCCGTTCCTTTGCCGACTTCTTTCGTGGTGAAGAATGGATCGAAAATCTTGTCCGGATGCGTGATGCCGTTGCCGTTGTCGGAAAACGAAACTTCGACCGCATCTCCGGCCTTGGTCGACATGATCTCGATTCGTGCCGGCCGCCCCACTTCATGAACCGCGTCGTAGGCATTGTTCAGAATATTGAGGAACACCTGCTGCAGTTGATGCGCGTCGCCAAGAACGTCGGGCAAGCCCTCGTCGAGGTGCTCGATCACGTCCACGCCATGACTGTTGAAGTCGTAGGAGCGCAATTGAATCGTCCGCCGCAGGATTGCATTCAATTGCAGCGCGCTGCGCTGCGGAGGCATCTGCCGCGCGAAGCTGAGCAGGTTCTGCACGATCTGTTTGGTCCGCTGCGCCTCCTGCAGAATGACGCGCAGATCTTTGTGCGCACCCTCGGGCAGATCGGGATTCTCCATCAACAAATCGGCGAATCCCAGAATCGCGGTCAGCGGATTGTTCACTTCATGCGCCACGCCCGAAACCAGCTGCCCCACCGCCGCCATCTTCTCGGCATGAACCAGCTTGTCGCGCAGCACCGCTGAATCCGTGATGTCGGTCAGCACGGCAATGATGCTGGTGACGATGCCTTGCTCGTCGCGCATCGGGCTGAGGTTGGCCGAGAATTTCCCGACCGCCCCATTCTGCCGGACGATCTCCAGCTCCAGATTGTCGACCTGCTGGCTGTCGAGCGTGCTCTGGATGGCATCTGAAAGATCGCGGACATGCCCGGGAGCGGCCAGTTCCAGCAGCGGCCTGCCGAGCAGTTCGCGCTGCTCGAAGCCGGCATCGTACCAGCGTTGGTTCGCGTAACTGATGAGCCCCGCCGTATCGGCCACCAGAATCAAACTCTGCGTGTTGCTCAGAATCTTTCCTGAAAAATCGCGTTCGCGGTGCAATTCCGACTGGTAGGTCCGCAGCCCTGTCACATCCAGCATCAGCCCGCGAATCTGCAAAAGGCGCCCGTCCTTGTCATAAAGCCCGAAGGCGTTGATCAGGACGTGGATTGGCGATCCGTCCTTGCGCTTGAGCGTCGCCTCAAAGTTCCGCAGGCTGCCTTGTTCTTCCATGATCCGGGAATGGCGCTCGCGCTCTTCAAGCGAGAAATAAAGCTGTGTCGGAATATCGATTTGCAGCAGCTCCTCGCGGTTGCTATAGCCGAGCATGCGCACCATGGCATCGTTGACTTCGATGAAGCGCCCGACCGGCGTGCTGAAGAAGAGCCCTTCTTGAATGTTGTCAAACAACTCCCGATAGCGGCGTTCCGCCTCGCGGCGGTCCGAAATATCTTTCAGGACGTGAATCGTCTGCAGGCCTTCGCCGGATGCGCCGTGCACGCGCGAAGTCGAGACCAGATACGTCCGGTCGAACACGGGATGCGCGAACTCATCCGAGTCGCCCGCCATCGAACGGCAGAACGGGCACGAGTACGTCGCGGCGTCGTTCGTCAGCGCCATCAGCGCCCGCATGTTGATGCCAATCAATTCGCTCGGAGGCACGCCGATCATCGCCGCCAGCGACCGGTTCACCCGCAGCACGCGATCGGCCTGGTCGTGCACGACGATGAAGTCGGAGATTGCGTCGAAGATCTCCATCCAATGGCGGTTCGCCTGCTCGATCTGGGTGAACAGCCGCGCGTTCTCGAGCGCCATGGCAGCGTGCCCGGCCATCGTCTCGAGAAAGACGCGATCTTCATGATTAGGCGAGGCTGACCTTCCCGGCAGGCAGAGCACTCCGTCGAGCTGCTCGTTCGGGCCGCGCAGTCTCACCAGGGTGCAATCCCTCCATCCCAGGCTCGCGGCACCTCTCGCCCCCAGAATCTCTTCCGCTTTTCCAAGGACTACGGTTTCCGGATGCTGCGGCAGGAATTCTGCCAGGGCCGCGCCGATCTCACGATCCGTCTCAACCTCGACCGGATGTTCCGGATGACTGGTAGAGTCCGCATTCGACGTGGTATTCGCGGGCTTGCCGTGCTCCGTCGTTGACGCCTCTTTGTCCGAAGCCAGAGCCAAGCTTGCCGGATTCTCTTCGCGACGATAAAACGCCGCCACCTGCCAACGCCCGTCCTGGAGAACGGCCAGCAGTCCTGAATCGGAAGAAGTCAGCTCGGCGATCCGGCAAACGAAGCGGCGGGCAAATTCGGGAAGGCGCAAGGCGCCATCAATCTCGCGCGCCAGTTCGATCAGCGCTTCGGCCCGGCGGCGATGCTGCTCAGACGAGTGCAGGTTGCTCGCGACTTCGAGCATGACCGCTGCCTGATTGGAAAGAGCCCGGGCCCGGCGGATATCCTCCTGCGAAATACCCGTCCCATCGAGCCGATCCAGCACTCCGAACATTCCGAGCAGGCGGCCAGTTGTGCCCAGCAGCGGCACGGTCAGAACCTGCTGCACCTTATATTTACTGACGACATCCAGATTGGCGCCCGGCATGCGGCTTGCCTCATCGCTCCAGAAAACCTCCTTATTGCGCAGCGCCTTGGTGGCGATCCCTTCCGGGAAAATGTTATCGACGCGCTGCGGCTTGCCCCGCTCGACTCCGTAGCGCACGCGGAACTGATCATCTTCCAGCAGCGCGATGAAGCAGCGTCCGAAGCCAAGGAAATCGGCGGCGCGCGTGACGAACGCTTGCAGGAAGCGCTCGAGATCGCTGCTCGAGCTCAACTCCGAAGAAATCTCCAGCAGCTGATGCAGTTCGCGGGTCTGCGCATGAGAGGTCGCATATAACTCCGCGTGCGCGATCGCAACGGCGCCGAACCCCGTGATCGCGGCTACCAGCGCCCGCTCCTCCGCGCTGAAGACTCCGTCCTGCCGCGGGTAAATAAGGATTGCGCCCTGTGTCCGCGATGTGCGAAACGGCGCGGCAATCAGCATTCCCGGAGAAACCAGATTTCCCAGCGAATGCACTTCGGCCCCGATCGATAACGTGATCGGCTCTCCAGCACTCACGGCGCGCTGCGCCAGATCGGCGGCAAACCGTACGGTTTGCCGGTCGTGCCGCGCCCGCGCCGAGGTCGCCAGCTGCGGAGTTTCGGCCGAAACAGCTTTCAACTCGAATGGACCCTCGCGGCGCAGCAGCACGCAAACCAGCCGCGTCCGCAAGAGCAGGCGCAAGCGGTCAGCCAGAGCTTCAATCACCGACGTTACATCGGGAGTGGCGTGCAGCGCGTTCGCTACGTCAGCCAGAATCTCCGCCCGCCGGTGCTCTTCCCGCGAGGCTTCGCCGAGACGAGCCGCTTCGAGCAGCGTTCCAAGCTGGCCGGCCAGAATCGTCGCCTTCGACGCCAGATCTTCATTAAAAAAGTCTTCCTTGGAATCGTGCAGGAACGTGACTGCTCCAATGACTTCATTGAAGACCACTAGAGGAGCGGCCAACAAAGACTGAGCCTCGAACTCCGCCGCGAGCGGAAAGCTGTGGGATTTCACATGGTTGGCCAGGATCGTTCGCCGCTGACGCACCGCCTCGCCCGCTGCCGCGCTCTGATCGGGACGCAACCGCAAACCCCGAAAGCGCTCGGCCATCTTGCCGCAAGCCTGCTCTCCGACCAGTTCTTCGCCGGCATAGCAGCGCCAGAAATAAACACCAGAAACCTGGAAGAATTCAAGGGTAGTGCGGCAGAAAGAGTCGATCAGGGCCGCAGAATCGGCCCGTGCCCCGGCCTGCGCGGCAATACGGAGCAGAAGCTTCTGGAAGCCCTCATCGGACCCGGGAGCACTGCTGAATTCCGCGGGAATGATCGGACTGCCACCAGAAGCTCCAACTGCTGCGCCGAGCACAGAAGAATAGGTTTCGCGATTCACAAGTGCTTGAATCTATTTGGGAAAGTATCCGCCATCTCATTTTGAGTCAAGCAAAATGGGCGGCGGGGGTGCCTTCCTGTGAAATCCCGAGATTTTTGGTGAGATTCCGTCTCACCCTGAGAATCACGCGCCTATTCTAGCCCAGTGAGACGGCTCTCATGGCACTGTCTCAAATCCGTCATTCTCCGCGTACTGATTACCCTCATTGTTTCATAGAGATAGATCCCATTACTTTGGTTTTTTCAAGAAGGTTCCCGTGGCCCGGACTTTGCACGTTGACGTTGCTGGTTTTCTTACCGAGGAGGAATTGTGTCTCGACGATTCGTGGCGGCCGGGCTGGTCGCCCTTACGTTGGCAATGGCCCTGGCCCCGAACCATGTGCGGGCGCAGAACGCGCAGAACACGCAGAACGATGAGATTGTGCGCCGGGCCAAGAGCAGGGTTGATCCCATTTATCCCGATCTCGCACGCAAAATGAACATCACCGGAACCGTCAAGATTGAGGTTGTGGTGGCGCCCAACGGCACGGTGAAAACGGCGCGCATCGTAGGCGGACATCCTGTATTGGCAAGCGCGGCGCTCGATGCCGCGAAGAAATGGCGCTTCGAACCAGCCCCAGCCGAGAGCACGGGCATCATCGATTTCAAGTTTGAGCCGCGGTAGCGGCCTGGCCGCGGAGGAGACAGGGCATGACAATCGGCAAGAAGTTATATCTGAATTTCGGCATCATCCTGACGACGGTGCTGATTCTGTTCCTCGTCAACTGGTTCGCCGTGCAGCGTGAGCACTCGGCGAAGGCGGCCGCCGCCTCTTCTCTGGAACTGGCCGACACAACCAATTCTGCCCGCTTCCAGATGATGCAGAACCGCCTCTATCTCAGCAACTACCTGTTGAGCGGCGATACGCGTGAAGTCGACCACATGAACGAAGGGTTGCGCGTCCTCAACGAGAAGCTCGAGCAAGGCAAGAACCTGGCCAATAACGATACGGTTAAGACTTCTTTGGGCAAAGTGGAGCAACTCGAACAGGCCTGGGGCAAGGAATTCGCTCAGCCCCTCATCGACAAGCGCAAAGACGTCGACTCGGGCAACGCCACCGTCGCCGAACTGCAGATCTATTACCTCCAGAAGGATGCGTCGGCGTGGGTTAAGAACTCGACGGACGCGCTGGACGTCGCCGATGCCGAAAACCGCAAGCTGGTCGAAGAGCGGCGCAAATCGGATGAGACGGCAGCCACGGCCACCATCATTATTTCGCTGCTCAGCACGATTCTGGCACTCTCGCTCGGCATCGCAATCGCTTATCGCACCGCCAAGTCCATCACCGAGCCGCTGACCAACCTGATGAATGTCGCGCGCGGCATCGGCAACACCGGCGACCTCGAACACAACATCGATACCAATCGCGACGATGAAATCGGCGAACTGGCCCGCACCTTCCACAAGATGGTCACTTACCTGAAGGAAATGGCCGGAGTTTCCGAATCCATTGCCGGCGGCGACCTCACCCTCGAAGTGAAGCCCCGCTCTTCGCATGACACTTTGGGCAACGCTTTCGCCAAGATGGTCGACGGCCTCGCCGGACTCGTGCGCAGCGTCCGCGACGCATCGACGCAGGTGGCCAGCGCCTCCAATCAGGTTGCCGGCGCTTCCGACGATTCCGCCAAGATCGGATTGCAGGCTTCCTCCGCCATCGATGAAGTCACCAGCACCATGCACGAGATGAGCGTCAATGTGCAGAACATGGTGAAGTCGACGCAAGTACAGGCCTCCAGCGTCAGCGAGACCTCGGCTTCGATCGATCAGATGGTCGCGTCAATCCAGCGCGTCGCCGACACCGCGAAAGTTCTGCTCGATATCTCGAATCGTTCGCGCGAAGAAGTTCACAACGGCATCGGCACCATGGAAAAGGCGACCGACGGCCTCAACCGCATCAACACCACCATCAACTCTTCGGGCGAGATCATCGGCGCTCTCGGTCAGCGCGCTGACGACATCGGCAAGATTATTGAAGTCATTGACGATCTGGCCGAGCAGACGAACCTGCTCGCTCTGAACGCCGCTATCGAAGCTGCCCGCGCCGGCGAGCACGGATTGGGCTTCGCGGTTGTCGCCGACGAAGTGCGGAAGCTGGCGGAAAAATCGGCGCAGTCGACGAAAGAAATCTCCGAACTGATCCAGAGCATTCAGAAGGAAGCGCGCAAAGCTGTCGAGAATATGGACCGCTCGACCTCCATCGTCAACGAAGGCCTGGAACTCGGCAACGAGCTCAACTCGGCCCTGAAGAAGATTTCGAACGTGGTGACCGAGGTCTACAAGTTCGCGCAGGAAATCGGCGCGGCCACCAACGAGCAGTCGCACGGTTCGTCGCAGATCGCCCGCGCCACGACCCGGCTGAACGAAATCACGCACGAAATTAACTCGGCCGTCGAGGAGCAGGCCTCGGGCGCGCAGGCCGTGGTCAAGGCCATGGAGCGCATGCGCGAACTGGTGCAGCAGTCGACCTCCAGTTCGACCGAACTGGCGGCGTCTTCCGAGCAGATGTCGAAAATGTCGCGCAGCCTGCTCGAGTTCATCGACCGCTTCGGCCTGGCGGAAGCGTCGCGCCAGCAAGCCGCACCGGAAACTGGCCGCGGCGCGCGCAAAGCGGCTGCCGGAGCGCAGTTCTGAGCGCCGTTTTTCGAGGAGCCTGAACCATGAGCCGTGAACTCCATATCGTGGGATTTCAGGTGGGCCGCGAGACCTACGGCGTGCCCATCACCTCGCTGCACGAAATCGTGCGGGTTCCCGAGATCACTGCCGTGCCCGATGCGCCCGATTATCTGGAAGGCGTCATCAACCTGCGCGGCAAGATCGTCTCGGTCATGGACCTGCGCAAACGTTTCGGAGAAAAGAATGCAGCGCTGAAAAAGCCGAATCGCATTCTCGTGGTCGAGCACAGCGGCCGGCTGGCAGGGCTGATTGTGGACTCCGCCTCCGAAGTGCTGAAGATTCCAGCCGACGCCGTCGAAGCTCCGCCGGCCGTGTTTCAGGATGGTGGACTGAATTGCGTGACGGGCCTGGGAAAGGTCGGCGGACGGTTAATCGTCCTGCTCGACATGAGCAAGTTGTTGGCTCCGGAAAGCCTGCAGAGCAAGCCGGAAGCGGCAGAAAAAAAGAACGGGAAACAGGAAGCACGGGCAGCTGCGGGAAAGTAAAGAAAGAGGGGTCGGGGATCAGGGACAAGAGGCCGGCTTCAACAGGCTTACTAATCCCCGCGCCCTGATCCCTAAACCCTGGATAAACGCATGAGCACATCCGGAGCCGCACCGGCTCCCATACTGACGGACGCGGAACTGAAGCTGTTGCAGGCGCTGGTGTACCAGGAATGCGGCATGCATTTCGACGAGCGCCGCACCCACTTTCTCCAGGACCGGCTATTGCGCCGGCTGAAGGAGTGCCGCGTCGACTCGTTCTACTCCTACTACCGCCTGCTCATCAGCCAGGAGGGCAAGCAGGAACTCGCCAAGCTGCTCGAGAACCTGACCGTCAACGAGACCAGTTTCTTCCGCCATAAGGCGCAGCTCGATCTGTTCCAGAAGACCGTTCTGGAAGAGCTGCTGAAGCACAAAAGTACGCGGCGCGAGTATTCGATCCGCATATGGAGCGCGGGATGCTCCACCGGTCAGGAGGCTTACACGCTGGCCATGCTCGTAACTGATGCGCTGGCCTATTACTACCTGCGCAATCCGTTGCCGGTCGATCTGCCGTTGCCCAAGCCGCTGGTGCCTCCGCCTTGGCGTGTGGAGATTCTCGCCAGCGACATCAGCTACTCCGTGCTGCGTGCCGGACAGGAAGGAACTTACAGCGAGCATCAGATGTCGATGGTCGACTACGGATACCGGCTGCGCTACTTCGACAAGGTGGCCGATCGCTATGCCATCAAGAAGGCGCTGAAGGAAATGGTCCACTTCGACTTCCACAACCTGAAGACGGAATACCTGCCGCAGCGCAACGACGTGATTTTCTGCCGCAACGTGATGATGTACTTCGATGAAGCCGAGCAGAAGCGGCTGATCGAGAAGTTCTACCGCTGCTTGAATCCCGGCGGATATCTCTTTGTCGGCCACGCCGAAAGCCTGCTGGGCCTGACCAAGAAATTCCAGATGGTGCACAAGGACAGCGGCACGGCGTACCAGCGGATTGAGGTGCGGGAGTGACGCATTCTCACGACGAACGCGGAGCGGAACTGCGCGAGCTCTTCTTCGAGACCTCGGCAGAACTGCTGCAGGCGCTCAATGAAGAAGCGCTCAAGCTGGAGAAGAATCCCGGCGACGAGGAAATCGTCCGCGGCATCCGCCGCACGGTGCATACGCTCAAGGGAGACTCCGCCGCCTGCGGCTTGCGCGAACTCAGCGAACTGGCGCATCAGTTCGAGGACGCGTTGTCGCTCGAAGGCGCTGCCTCGCACGCAGCCGTTGCCGAAATCGCGTTCGCGGCCGCCGACGTTTTTGCCGAGATGATCGCGGCCTATCACAAGAATTCCAAGCTGCCCTCGACCAAAGCGCTGAGCCGCAGGATCGAAGAGCTGACCGCCACGCCCAGAGCCGCCAAAGGCCGCAAGACGAAGAAATCCGCCGCCGGGAAGGCCGGATCGAAATCTTCGTCGAAACAAGCCGTCGAGCTTTGGACCGAGTACGAACGGCTCTCGATGACCAAGGCGCAAGCCGAGGGGAAAGCCGTCTACCACGTCGTGGTCAAGATCGATCCGCATTGCGCCATGCCGATCGCCGGGCGTCAGCTGATTCAGAACGCTCTCGGCAACACCGGGCTGATCATTGCCGTCCGCCCCGACGCGAAATCGCCCGCGGCGGCCAAGCAGATCGAATTCGTTCTCGCGAGCACGCAATCCGTTGAGCAGATCTCGGCCAAGGGACGCATTCCTACCATCTCCGAAGAGGTGGTGATCGAGCTGCTGCTGGCGGCGAATCCTGCTTTGCAGCCGGTACAGGCCGTATCCGAGACTCACACGACTTCGCTGGATCATGAGCCCGCCGATGTTGCTCCGATTCCCGAATCTCCCGCAACTTCCGCGCCCGCCGCAGGCGTTTCCGTCACGCAGGAGAACCTGCTCCGCGTCGATGCTGGACGCATCGACAACGTGCTCAACCTTGTTGGCGAGCTGATCATCGGCAAGTCGATGCTGCAGCAAGCTCTCAACGAATTTTCCAAACGCTATCCGAAAGAACTCTTGCGGGGCAAGTTTGCCGATGCCATGGCCTTCCAGGCCCGCGTCCTGAATGACCTGCAGCGCTCGGTGATGAAGATCCGCATGGTGCCGGTGGAGCAGCTATTCCGGCGCTTTCCGCGCATGGTGCGCGACGTCTCCCGCCAGTGCGGACGCGAAGTGGAACTCGCGGTCAGCGGACAGGACACGGATCTCGACAAGGGAATTCTCGACGCCATCGCCGAGCCTCTGACACACTTGGTCCGCAATGCCATCAGTCACGGCATCGAGTCGCCGGAAGAGCGCCGCGCCGCCGGCAAGCCTGCGCAAGGCACCGTTCGCCTGAATGCTTATCACCACGGAAATCAGGTCATCGTCGAAGTCGGCGATGACGGCCGTGGCATTGACGCGCAAAAAATCCGCGCAAAAGCCATCGCGCTCGGAATGACGACGCCCGAAGAAGCGGCGCGGCTGACCGAAGCCGAAACTCTAGATTTCATCTTCCGGCCCGGATTCAGCACGGCCGAGCAGGTCACCGAGGTTTCCGGGCGCGGCGTTGGCATGGACGTCGTGCAGAGCGTCCTGCACCGCCTGAAGGCATCCGTCAGCCTTGAAACCCGTCCCGGACAGGGCACTACATTCCGTCTGAAGTTGCCGTTGACTCTCGCGATCATCAAGGCTCTGCTGTTCTGGGTCGAGCAGCGCCTGTATGCGATCCCGTTGAATGCTGTGATGGAAATCGCGCGCACCTTTGAGGCCGAGGTTCATCAGGTCGACAACTACGAAGTCCTGCAGCTCCGCAACCAGGTTCTGCCGCTGTTGCGTCTGGGACGCCCAGCGCCGCTGGAAGACCGCAAAGCCAAGCTGTTTGTGCTCGTCATTACCGTGGGAGAGAGGAAGTACGGATTGATAGTCGATGCGCTCGAGGGAGAAGAAGAACTGGTAATCAAGGCGTTGGACGACCAGACATTCTCGACCGATCTGGTTTCCGGCGCATCCATTCTCGGAGACGGGCGAGTCGTGCTGATTCTGAATCTGCCCGCCGTGGTCGATCATGTGGCGCGTTCCCGGCCGCAAGAGAGCGGACAAGCCAACTCCGGCTTGCTGCTGACGCATACCGACCGCATGCGCCTGGCGCTGACTCCCGCCGTAGGAGGCCAGGCATGACCATGAAATCCGTGCGCGTGCTGGTGGTCGACGATTCGGCGCTGATGCGCAAGCTGATTCCGCAGATGCTGGCCGCCGACGATTTGATCGATGTGGTCGGAACGGCTATGGACGGCTCCTTCTGTCTCAAAAAGATCGAAGAGCTGAAGCCCAGCGTGGTGACCCTCGATCTCGAAATGCCGGGCATGAACGGCATCGATACGTTGAAAGAGATCATGCGCCGCCAGCCGGTTCCGGTGATCGTGTTCAGTTCGCACAGCACCGAAGGGGCCAGCGTCACCATGAAGGCGCTTGGGCTTGGAGCGTTCGATTTTGTTACCAAGCCCAAGGACGCGACGGCCCACATGGCCGAGACAGCGCGTGAATTGATCGCCAAGGTAAAGGCCGCGGCGGAGTGCAAGCTCAAGCCGCGTATGCTGAGCGGAGTTCCGCCGAAGCCGGAAAAAGTTGCAGCGGCCGCCGGATCGCCCACCAAGGTCATCGGCATCGGCGTTTCCACCGGCGGTCCGCAGGCGCTCGAATATGTTCTGTCCCAGCTTCCCGGAGATTTCCCCGGAGCGATTGCTGTCGTCCAGCATATGCCGGACGGATTTACCGATATGTTCGCGCGGCGTCTGGATGAAATCTGCCCGCTGCGGGTGAAAGAAGCGCAGTCGGGCGACCTGCTGCAGCCCGGACGCGTGCTGATCTGTCCCGGCAGCCGCCATATGAAAGTAAAGCGCCTGCCTCTGGGAGACATTGCCGTCCTGAGCGACGAACCGCGCGTCAACGGACATCGTCCGAGCGTCGACGTCCTACTGCGGAGCCTCGCCGAAGAGTTTCGCACTAACGCTGTCGGTATATTGATGACCGGGATGGGCGACGATGGCGCAGAAGGCCTGGGAGCCATCAAGAAAGAAGGAGGCATGACGGTCGCGCAGAACGAGGAGTCCTGCGTGGTCTATGGCATGCCCAAGGCGGCGATCGAACGCGGGTATGCCATCCGCGTGGTGGGGCTCGATGTGATGGGCGCGACGTTGCAGGCGATTTGCGGCCGTGGTGGATCGGAAATGGGATCCGCCGGACGGGCCGTGCGCGCCGGAAACTAGAGATCGTGCGGAGGACCCGTGACCAGCGTGATCTGGTTACGGCAAACCCGCCATGATATGGAGTAACAAGGGGAGGTCTGTATGGAGCAGTTTGCACCAGTAAAGCGCAGCAAAGACGGGCAGCCGGTCCGCTACTTGATCGTGGATGATTCGGTGTTCGCCCGTAAGAATCTCGCCCGCATGATCGAAACGTTCGGCGGGCAGGTGGCGGCCGAAGCCGGGGACGGCTTGACTGCCATCAGCGAGTTCGACCGCACCAATCCTGACATCGTGCTCATGGATATCACCATGCCGCAGATGGAAGGGATCGAGGCTGCCGAACGGATCGTCCAGCAGCATCCCGAAGCACGCATCGTGATGGTCTCCTCGGTCGGATACCAGGAAAACATCGTCGCGGCGCTGCAGCGGGGCGCTCGTCATTTCGTGCAGAAGCCGGTCAAGCCGGAAGTGCTCTATGAAGTCATCAAGTACGTGCTCGGAGAAGATGGCGCAGTCGTGAGCGCGGCGGGAGCGGGAGCGTAAGTCCATGAAGATGGAATTGATTCAGCCTTTCATCAACGCGGCCGATGCCGTGTTGTCGCAAGGCCTGCAGGGCACAACCAAGGTGGGCAATCTCACCATGGAAGAGGACGCCTATCGCCGCAAAGGTGTGGCGGGCATGATTGCGCTGACAGGCGACATTGAAGGCCGGATCATCCTCGATCTGGAGCCGCAGACTGCGGTCAAGGTCGCCAGCCACTACGCCGGCGCCGAACTGCCGGAGTCGGACGCGCTCATCAAGGAAACCATCTTCGAGCTGGCAAACCAGGTTGTGGGCAACGCGATTTCCGCCCTCAACGACCAGGGCTTTCATTTCCGCGTGCATCCGCCGCTCCTGCTGACCGCCGAACAGGGCGACAAGACCAGTGAAGACACCGAAGCGCTCATGATCTGCTTCGAGACCTCCCTTGGCAATGTCTTCATGAACGTCGCTCTGCGCTACAACAAGCGGAGAATGGCCGATCACGCGGCAGTCGGAGCGTAGGAGCAGTGGGTCACGTGAAAAGGTCCACCCCAGTTCCGGGAAGGTTGCCTTCGGCCAGTCGCTAGGACCAGACAGTGGTGCCGCCTAATCTAAGTACCGCAAAGAAATTCTGGAGCATCTTAAGCGCGCTGTTCGGCGCTCTCGCGCTGTGCGTTGTTGTCCCCATCTGTGCGCTCCTCATAGGAACTCTGGCTGCTTGGGTTATCACTGCAACAGGACTATTTCATTTGGGCGAATACGCGGCCTGGATGGGGATCATCTTCGGTCTCTATGCCGCGTATGCGGACATCATTGTCGGTCCTGTTGCATGGTGGAGACTATCGGCCAAGAAGCTCGGCTTGGCTCCAGGGACAAGGAAAAATGGGACGATCGCAGTAGGAGCATTCTTCTCTCTCGCCATGCTTTGGGTGTTATGGGGCGAGAAAGCAATCACCAATCCAGCTAATCTGCTCGATGTGACAGATGACGGTCGGTACGTGCTCGCTCAGGAGTACGCTCATGGTTCTTCTACTGTGTACAAAGTTGACACCGCCACCGGTGTAGCCATCAGGTTGCCGTTAACTGGCCACGGGCGCGATTCGTTCGCGAACTTCTCCCCCAGTGGAGGCCAGATTGTATTCGCGCACACTGATGACGAAAAGAACTACAAGATCATGGTCGCTGACAGTTCAGGCAACAATCCTCACCGGCTTCTGGCTGAGGAAGGGAACGACTCGTGGCCCCGTTTCTCGCCCGATGGCCGTACGATTTTTTTCATCCGGACGGAGGGAAATGGTTTCGATCTCTTTTCCTCTACGCTTGAGGGCAAGAACATAGTCCGACTCACGCATCAGCACTATACGTTTGAGCTCGGCCCATATGTGCAGGGTCTGGCGGTTTCCCCGGATAGGAGACAAATGCTTTTTGTCACACTAGACGATAGGCTGCAGCTCTGGTCGCTATCTGGTGCGGGCCAGAAGCCAACCGATCTTCTTTTTTCACTTCCCGGTGCGCCATCTTCCAGAAACTACGTTTCAGCCTACTTCTCTCCCGACAATGATGCGATCTTGTTCATGGCAGCGAGCGACGAAAAGGAAGGCTATGGGTACGAAATATATCGCCTGGAACTGGCATCAAGGCAGGTGCAAAAGCTGACCCACAACAACGCGTACGCCTCTGATTTTCGGCTCTCGATTCAGGGTAAGAAAGCCGCTTTCCTAAAGTGGAAGTTCAGTCGCTTTCAAAAGCTTCCGCGCAGTTTTCAGCTCCAGTTGATGGACATGCAGAGCGGGCAAGTCACTCCAGTCAACATCACTGGCTTGCCTACATAGCTAACAATACCCGAAAGCCCGGTAACTTTGCCCGATTTCTCTAGGCCGTCGTTGCAATTCTGCTAATATCCTCGGCATGTCCGATGCAATGCCGATCGGCCAGAATGTCTCTCACTACCGCATCACGCAGAAGCTCGGCGGGGGCGGCATGGGCGTCGTCTACAAAGCTGAAGACACCCAGCTCGGACGCTTCGTCGCCCTGAAATTCCTGCCCGACGATCTTGTCGGCAATCAGCAAGCCTTTGAGCGCTTCCGCCGCGAAGCCCGCGCCGCATCGGCCCTGAACCATCCGAACATCTGCACCATTCACGAAATCGGCGAAGACCAGGGACGTCCCTTCATCGTGATGGAGTATCTGGAAGGGAAGACTCTGCGCGAGATGATCTTTGGGCGGCCGCTTGAGACCGACCGGCTGCTCGATCTTGGCATTGAAGTTGCCGACGCGCTCGACGCGGCGCACAGCAAGGGAATCATTCATCGCGACATCAAGCCCGCAAACCTCTTCGTAACCGACCGCGGACACGCCAAGATTCTCGACTTCGGCCTGGCCAAGATAAATGCGCGGCCCGAGGAAAGCGGATCGGCGGCGACCATGACCGACGAGCACCTGACCAGCGCCGGAAGCACCATGGGCACGGTCGCGTACATGTCGCCCGAGCAGGCTCTGGGCAAAGAACTCGACGCCCGCACTGATCTTTTTTCGTTCGGCACCGTGCTCTACGAGGCTGCGACTGGCACGCTGCCGTTCCGCGGAGAAACTTCGGCGGCCCTGTTCGACTCGATTCTGAACAAGCTGCCGACGCCTCCGTTGCGATTGAATCCGGGAATTCCGTCGGAACTGGAACGCATTATCACTAAGGCGCTCGAGAAAGATAAAGATATCCGCTATCAAAGTGCCGCTGAAATGCGCGGCGACTTGAAGCGGCTGAAGCGCGATACGACATCGGGAGCGTTGTCTGCAGCCTCGCCCGCGGCGGTACAGAGCGCGAAACCGGCGAGCCGAATCGCCCTATGGATCGCGGCTGCCGCATTGGTATTGCTGCTCATCGCGTTCGCGGTCTGGTTCTTCATGCCGGTCGAGCCGCCGCGAATCGCCGGATCGACGCAGCTGACGCACGATGGCAAGGCCAAGTGCTGCACTGTAACCGATGGCTCCAGGATCTACTTCAACGCATACAACCAGCAAGGCGCCCCGGAGCTCGCGCAAGTGTCGATCAACGGCGGTGAAGCGCTGGAGACGCCGATCCCGATCAATATGCCGAGGATCCGCGACATTTCGGCCGACCGATCACAGCTTCTGGTTGCGTCGGAAGAACTCGCGCAGGGTAAGTCGCTGCTCTGGACGCTGCCGTTGCCTGCTGGTTCCCCCCGCAGGCTGGGAGATATCGAACAGGATTTGTTCGCTTCGGGGGCGAGATGGTCGCCCGATGGTCAGCATCTCGTCTACACCAAAGGCTCCGATGTGTGGATCGCGAACGCTGACGGAACCTCGTCGGTCCGCTTGGCCACCGTGACCGGTCATGCCGCCCTTCCGGTCTTTTCCCCCGACGGAAAGCGCATTCGATTTACCGAAGAAAATGCAGCGTCGCACATCTACTCGTTGTGGGAGATTCGCTCCGATGGATCCGGGCTGCATCCGTTGTTGCCGAACTGGCATAATCCTGCGCGCGAATGCTGCGGCGTATGGACTCCGGACGGCCGTTATTATCTCTTCGGCAGCACCGGGCACAGTGACAACTTCGGCGATATCTACGCTTTGCCGGACCGGATCGGGTTCTTTCACCGATCGTCCGCAAAGCCGGTTCAACTAACGTTCGGTCCCCTGGCATATTCGTTTGGTGGATGGACTCCGGATGGCAAGAAACTTTTGGTCGATGCCTACGAATCACGCGGAGAATTAGTCCGTTACGATTCAGCATCGAAGCAATTCATCCCATATCTTGGAGGCCTGGCCGCATACAACGTTGCGTTTTCGCGCGATGGGAACCGCATTGCCTACGTCAGCCTGGCGGATAACACGTTGTGGGTGAGTCGGACCGATGGAAGCGACAAGATCCAGCTTACGTTTCCTCCTCAACATGTCGCGTTGCCTCGCTGGTCTCCGGATGGCCAGCAGATCGCATTCATCGGTTCACAGTTTGGAAAACCGTGGAAAGTTTTTGTGATCTCGGTGCAGGGAGGAACTCCGGAGGAACTGTTGCCCACCGATAACACGGCTGAGGGAGATCCGGGATGGTCCGCCGATGGCACGAGGATTGTGTTTTCAAATGGTCTGCCCAACACCGGAGAAAAATCCGACATTCGGATCATCGATCTGAAGACGCGCCAGGTCAGCGTTGTCCCTGGCTCGCAGCGGATGTTCAGTCCGCGCTGGTCGCCTGATAACCGCTACCTGGCTGCACTGGATCTTGAAACGGTGTCCAAGAAGCTCCTGCTCTATAACTTCCAAACCGGAAAATGGTCGGACTGGGTTGTGGAACCGGGCGGACTCGGCTATCCGTCGTGGACAGCGGACAGCCGATACATCCAATACGAGAGTCAAGCGAGTCTGATTTGCAAGCGCGTTAAGCTGGGCGAGACTCGCCCCGAAGAACTATTTCGGACCGACGTACTGAATCGCTATATCGCCGCAGATTTCGGTCCATGGAGCGAAAATACTCCGGATGGCTCGCGCATGTTCCTACGTGACGTGAGCACCGAAGACATTTACGCGCTGGATCTGGATTTGCCGTAAGAATGCGTCCGCCTTGCAATCTCACACTGAGCTTCACCCCAAGCTGGGCCGCAACTCCACCTTCCTCGTGGTAATCGTCACCGTCACCGCGGGCAGCACTGGCCGCGGATACGGCTTGCAATACGCTTCGACCGTGATCGTCCCCGGCGTGCGCGTCGATTGCACAATCACCTGCGCCAGCCCGTTGAACAAGCTGCGTTCCGGTTCTTTATCCGATTCCTGGCAGTTCGGATCGCCGTTGCCCACGCCAATCAGCGAACCTGCGCCGGAAACTTTGAAGCTGATCTTGTTCCCGGCGGTCGGAATTGCGCGGCCTTCCTTGTCGAGTACTTCCACGGTCAGCACTGCGACGTCACCTCCATCGGCGTTGATCTCGGTGCGGTCCGAGGTCAGCCGAATCGCTACCGGATCGCCCGTCGTTTCGCGCTTCTCCGTCAGCACAACTTTGCCGTCTTTCGTGCCCCGCGCTTCGAGGACGCCCGATTCATAGATCACGCTCCACTCCAGGTGCTTCAGCGGCTCAACTTTTTTCGAGCCCTGGCTCTTGCCGTTGAGGAACAATTCCACCGAATCGAGATTCGAATGCACCCACATGGAAATTGGCTCGCCCTCGCGTCCAGCCCAATTCCAGTGCGGAAACAGGTGTAGCACCGGGTCCGATCCCCACCAGGACTTGTAGTAATAAAAATTGTCCTTCGGAAAACCGCAGGTGTCGACGATGCCGAACTGCGAATTGATCGACGGCCATCCGTATGGCGTCGGCTCGCCGCGATAATCAAAGCCGGTCCAGGCGAAGCCTCCGGCCAGCCACTCCCGCGCGGCATAAAACGTCCACCAGTCCTCTGCGACCTCGGACCAGTCCGTGTGATTCACGTCGTAGGCGCTGACCCAGTTCCGCGTTTTGTCGGTTTCATAAATGCCGCGCGTGCAAACGGTGCTGGCCGTCTCTGTACCGACGCCCGGCTTTGCCGGATGCTTCTTGTGCCAGTCGTCGATCACCTTCAGGTTGTAGTTGTAGCCCATGACATCGAGTTGCTCAGGGAAGTGCGTCTCGAACGCAGTATTGACCGCCGCCGTGCAAAGGCGCGTGGGATCGAGCTCATGCGTGCGCTCGATCATGCGATCGATCACCCGCACGCCTTGCGGCTGGTACATCATGATCCATTCCTCGTTGCCCATCGACCAGATGACGATCGACGGCGAATTGCGGTAGCGCTTGATCATCACTTCCAGTTGCGCCATTCCTTCCGGGTTGTCGCTCATCATGCGCGTCTCGCACATCATCATCATTCCCATGCGGTCGCAGGCCTCGACCCACTCCGGCGTCGGCATGTTGTGCGATGTGCGGACGGCGTTGCCGCCCATTTCTCTCAGGATCGCGAGCCGATACCACTGCAAGCGGTCGGGCAGGGCAGCGCCGACTCCGGCGTGATCCTGGTGGTTGCAGGTCCCCTTGAGTTCGACGCGCTCGCCGTTGAGGAAGAATCCTTTGTCGGCGTCCCACTTGATATGGCGAATTCCGAACGTCACACGTTCGGCATCGCGGACCTTGCCCGCTGTATCGATGCTCACGAGAGCCGTATACAGGTGAGGATTCTCTGGCGACCAGCGCGTCGGATTTTCTATGTGGGCGCCGGCGGTGAACGTCGCGGAGCCATCAGCAGCAATCGACTGAGGCTTTGCGTCGACCGTTGCGACAACCTTTCCGTCCGCGTCGAGGATCTTCCAGCGCACGAGGCAGTTCTCTGCGTCTCGTCCTTCGTTCTGAACAACGGTTCCCAGGTCCAGCCATCCGGCGTGGCCTTTCGTTTCAGGGGCTGATCTCACATAGCTTTCCCACCGTCCCAGGTGCAGGGCGTCCGTTTTCGTCAGCCACACATGCCGGTAGATTCCCGCGCCTTCGTAGAACCAGCCGTCGCCGAAGCTGGCGTCCATGCGGACCATCAGATAATTTTGTCCGCCGTAATTCAAAAAATCAGTGAGGTCGAAGCAGAATGGCGCGTAGCCGTTGTCATTGCGTCCGATGAAATATCCATTGAGAAAGACGAGCGCATCGCGGAACGCGCCATCGAACTCGATCGAGATTCGTCGTCCCTCATCTTCTTTCGGAATGTCGAAGACGCGCCGGTACCAGCCGACGCTCGTCTCCGGATACCTTCGGCCCAGCGGCTTATATCCATGCGACTGCTGCTCCTCGTCCCACACGAACGGCAACTCGACCGCCCAATCGTGGGGCAGATTCAACGAGCGCCATTTCGAGTCGTCGAGCTTCGCCGTAGCGAACTCGAAGTCGCCGGATTTCGAGAAGTCTCCCTGGCCCATGCCGAATCCGAGGTCGCGGCGCGGATCCTCTCCGTTGCCGAACATGAACTTCCAGCCGAAGTCGAGGAGCAGCCGCTCGCGTGGAGCCACGGCGCTGGAAGCCTCTGCGGAAGGAACATCTGCATAACGGGAAAGCAGCGCATTGGCGCGTTGAACGGAACCGGGAACCAGGGTGGAAGCGGAGAGCACGAGTCCAGAACGAAGCACATCACGGCGCGTAAACGATGGCATTCTTTACCTCACGAGAAAGAGGAATGAAGTCCGTGGCAGGGCACGCAGCGGAGAAAATGCGAGGCCCATGCGCAGAACCTCGCATTATAAGCGCAGGGGAGCGGTTCGGAATCCTTACTTATGCAACTCGATCGAGACGACGTGCGGCGCTTCCGATTGATCGGCCGACTCGACATATTCGACCCTTGCCGGACGCCCCTCGAGATCGGTGCACGGTTTCAGATCCGCCGTCGGCTGAAAGCCGAGAGCAGTGAAAGGAATCTTGTAGTAGTTGTCGGTATGGAGCACCAAAGTCTTTGCTCCAGACTTCACCGCCAGGTCCATGTCCGATGAAGAATTGCAGCGGATGTTCTGCAATACTCCAGTCACGAAGCGATGTGGGCCTTTCGCAACGAAGTCGCGATGCACGAGCCGTGGAGGGTTGGTCGCTTCCGGAACGTCCCCGCTAGCGATGACAGTCGCTTGTTCCTCGCTCATCTGTTTTCGTTGCTCGGCGAAGCGCTTCTGGCTCTCGGCGAATTGCTGGGCGCGCATGAGAGCATTGGCAATCCATTGCGACTCCTGCGGATTCTTCGCGACCTTCTGGGCCGCCTGCAGAACGCGGACGGCATTGTCCGCCTCGCCCATTTCCATCAAAACGTTCGCGACGTTGATGCGGTACGACGCCTGACTCGGATCGAGCGTAACCGCCGTCAATCCCATCATGCGGGCCTCAGTGAGATCGCGATGCCGGCTTCCCAGGAATACCGCCAGCCGATCGAAGGCGGGCGCAAAGTTTGGATTGAGCTGTGTCGCCTTGCGCAAACTTCCTTCCACGGCCGCTTCATCGCCCGCTTCGAGCGAGGCTTGCATGGAGATGGCGGCAAAGTAGTAATGCGCCAGATAGCTCTGCGAGTCCGACTGCACGGCCTGCGCGTACCACTTTTTTGCTTCTTCCAGATGGCCTTCGTGAAATTCTATGAATCCTCTCGTTTCTTGCGCCTGAACGTTTTTCGGATCTTCCTGCAGCACGTGGTCGATTAGTGCTTGAGCGTCTTTCGTGCGCTGGTTATAAGCAAGGAAATCGGCGCGCAGCGCATCGGACTGCAGCTCCGTGAGCGGCTGTACCTTGAACGCCGAGTCGTCAACCTGCGTCTGCGTTTTCATCCCAAACGTCTGGTATTGGCCGTGCTGAACGTAACCGTCCAGCACCTTCTGCATCTGGTTCAAATCCCCGAAAGCCGTTGTCGCCGCGGTAATCGGGTCGACTTTCTTTGCGAGCAGCTCTCCGTAACTTTGCAGGCGATTTGTCTTGTCGCTGAAATCCTTGTGCATGATGTAATGCACCAGCGCCCACGATTCCGCGTAGAAAATGGACCCTTTGTTCTCTTCGTGGTAGTAAGGCGAGTTCGCGTCGACGGCGAACAGCGTCGGCAAGGGCAGGAGCCTCTGCTGCCGGAGGAACAACAGGTCCTCGGGACTCGGCTCCCCGAACTGAACGTCTTTCTCGTGAATATCGGTATTCTGATAGAACTCGGCGAGGCCTTCATTGAGCCACAGCGGCAGCCACTCGGCGCCTTTCGAAAGCAGCAGATGCGTGTATTCGTGATAGACGACCGAGTACGGATGATTTCCCTCGGCATCGAGCCGCATCAGAACATAATTCTTGTCCTGCGCCCGCAGGAAAAGCCCACCCAGCTTCAGGGACCCTTTGGCCAGATATGCCTCCGGCTCCAAGGCGCGAAAGTTTTTCTCGTCTTTAACGGCCAGCACGATAATCGGGGCGTCCGGATCAATCTGCAGCTTTGGGAACAGCTTATGGAATACCGACCGCATTCGCTCGAACTGATCGGCGACCTTGCGAGCGTCTCTTTCGTTGGAGTTGGTGGCGACGACGAAGTGAGGGCTGGAGACCTCGATCCAGTTCTCGGCTTTATCGCGGGCGAAGGCCTGGCAGGCGAGGAACAGCGACAGCAGAAGCAGAATTCGTTTCCACATGACAGCGGCGCTCTAAAGAGATACATCCGAAAAATGCCGAAGTCAAAGAAAATGCTCGATCCCGGCGTTACTTCCGAGCCACGCAGTAACCGTTATTTTTGCTTCGTGAAATCTTTGTCTTCCGGGAGCTCGCCCATGCCAACGATCTTCGAAGAGGTGCGGAATTTCTTGTAATCGCTGTAGATGTCGTCGCCATCCATTTTGTAGCCCTTCAGCAGCGCAATTCGCGCATCGAGTTTGAACGTGACGTGTTTGGGCAGCCAGACTTCGTCGTTCACGCGAGTCTGCTCGAGCATGACACGTGTGCCCTTATGAATGCGGGCCAGGAACAATCCGATTGAGACTGTGTCGATCGCTTCGACATCCATCTTGGCGAGCTGCAGATCGCCTTGGTCGATCCAGACGCGGCCGTGGAATTTCGTGAGGAACTTCGCGTCTTTCATGTGCGGCTCGAAGCCGGGACGCGGTTCGCCGTCGATGACCCAGGCCGGCCTCCCGCTGACCATTTCGGTTCCGACGAGCGTGAAATTGTAGGCATCGGCAATTTCTTTCACGAACTTGCGGCCGTCCTCGCGCTCTTTTTCTTCTTTCTCTTCGCGCTTGCGGCGGTCGGAGTCGGACTCGTTCTTTCGTTTGTCGATGATCTTCTGGATCTTCTCGTCTTCTTTCGCCGCTTCCTTGGCATCAAGCGGCTTGTCGTCTTTTGCGGTCAGGCGGCGCACTTCCTCACCCGCGATCTGGAGAACGTCGTAGGTTCGCTCTTCCGTGGATTTTGTGTCGCCATTGCCGTCGAGCTTGTTCTGCACCTCGCGGTCGACGTAGGTGTAGTCACGCTCGCGCTTCTCATTCTCCAAGTCCTTGTCGGCGACAATGCGAAAGAGTTCCTGCATCTGCTGCTGCGAGAGCTTGCCATCGGGGCCGGGAGTGAGGTTGGGCGCAGGAGTTGGAGCATTGGTGGCCGGATGATTTACGGCAGGAGGTGCGGGCGAACCGGAGGAATTCGATTCTTGTTGTGCAACCGCAGCGCAGGAGAAAGCGAGGAACGCGATAAGCAGAAGGCGGGACCGCATGCACTATCTTAACCAAACCCGCGCAACGAGGTTGCTATACGTTTGTAAAAAGACGAGAACTTCTTTCCGGAGACCGGAGTCTACAAGAGAAAAATCTCCGTGTCTCTGTGTCTCCGTGGTGCCAACGCCGTCAAGAGATCTGATTGTCCCGGAGTGTTTGCTCGACAGCAAGTTGCGTGCAGGTGCGGTTGATCGTCTGCTGCGCAACGCTGTCCTCGACGAACTGAAAGCCGTAGCGGAAGGCCTGCCGCTGACGGACGAGCGCATGCACCTCGACTTCACCGGTGGGCAAGGCGAATTCCAGCCGCACCACTTCCCCCAGCGGTACCTCGACGCGCAGCATGGCCGAGATGCCCGATTCGCTGATGTCGACGGAGTGTCCGCGCACGACCTGTTCGTTGCGGGCATAGATGCGCACATCGATTTCGAGTTTGTAGCGTGGATGTCGGCGAGCTTCTACGTATTCGCCGGTCTCAATTGGTGACAAATGACTTTGTACTCCCACTTCGACGCCTTTCCGGGCCCGAGTGTCCAGATTGGCGGATGCTCGATAGCATAACGCCAGATTGGATGCGCCGCACAAAAACGCGTGCGGATTTCGGCCCGTGTATAGCATCGGCGTTCCGCTGAGACATCTTTAGAAAGGATTTTCACCACCGAGACACAGAGTCACGGAGATTCCAAAGGGAAACAGAACGTTCCTACATGGGAAACTTTGAAATCTGGTTATGAAACCTTGAAACCTTCCTACTTGACCTTATGCGCCTTGCCCAGGCACTCCGCCTGAAATAGACGATCATCGACGCGATGCAGTCGCTTGGCCTGCGCCTTGGTCATCAGCGAATAGTGCTTGATGTCGAACAGGTGATAGACGATGAACCACACGGGTTTGTCCGTGGTCATCCAGTGCTGCGAATCGAAGCGCTTCAGGTTCACCGGGACCGAATAACGGCGCAGCGTTCGTTCGCGCCGCATATTGAAATAGGCGTTGAAATAGCTGAGCGCCAGTTCGCGCAGGGTGCGATAAACGGGCTCGCGCCAGCGGCATCCGGTATAGTTCGATTTCGCCACTGCGCCCCAGCAGCCGTGCTGGCGGTAAATCGCAATGACGTGATCGGTGTCATGCTCGGCCTCGAAATCGAGCAGCAGCGGGGGATATCCATTCGCGCGCAGCGCAGCCGCCGAAAAGATCGCTCCCTCGAGACAATGGGACGTCTGCTCGGCCAGTACTTTGCGCGGGGACCACGCCGTGTCTTCCAGGTGATACGGCATATCGTCGAGAAACTTCTGAATGCCGTAAGGATCTTTCATGCTGCGCAGCTTGCGGAGTTCGGCGGGAGTGAAACCTGAATCACTAGTTCCGTTCGGATTGGCGCGCAACGTTTGCGTTTCCTCGCTAGTCGGTGACGATGGTCTTCTTCTTTTTGACCACGTTCCCCGTCTTTGCGTCAAATGAAATCGTGCAGCTGGAACCTTGCTCCTCGATGAGCCA
>DATJOA010000139.1:0-30945 GCA_035507635.1 Candidatus Acidiferrales bacterium | reverse complement strand
GCCTGCCGCAGCGCTTCGTTGAACTTGGCGCGATCCGCGGGGCATCCGACAGAATTCAATTCGAGATTCCAGTCGGTGATGCCAAGTCGGTCCAGCAACGTGGCCAGCATCTCCAGGATTTCCGCATCGCGCATCGGAGATTCGCTGCCCGCCGACGCAGGTCCGATCGCTTCCGCCCCAATCTGATAGAACTGCCGGTAGCGCCCCTTCTGCGGGCGCTCCCGCCGAAACTGAGGTCCGATGTAATACAGCTTGTTCAGGCCGCGATCCCACAGCTTGTGCTCGATGTACGCGCGCACAACTCCGGCAGTATTTTCAGGACGAAGTGTCAACGACTGCCCTTTATCGCTCGCTGCTCGTCCGCGATCCTCCCACGTGTACATTTCCTTTGCGACGATGTCGGTCTCTTCTCCCACACCACGAGCAAACAACTCCGTCGACTCAAAGATCGGCGTGCGAATCTCCTGGAAGTTGTAAGCGCGAAACACATCGCGCACCGCCGCCTCCACGAAATTCCACAGCGCCGTATCCGGCGGCAGCAGATCCCGAGTTCCTCGAACAGCTTTGATCATATGGTCGATGGTCGTGAGTCCTTAGTCGTTCGCCATTCGCCGATTGTCCTTAGCCGAGTGCGTAGGAAGGTTTTGGCTAACGACAAACGGCCAGCGACTAACGACCGCCTAACGACTTTCCTTCAGATATTCATCTTTATACCCAAGATAATTCCGCGCATAGCGCATGATCATCTCGTCTTCGCCCTGACCGAGCTTTCGCCGGAACTTCCCGGGAGATCCCATCCACAGCGATCCCGGCTCGACCACCGTCTTCTCAGGAATTAGAGTCCCGGCGGCAATAATCGACCCCGCCCCGATCCGTGCGCCATTCAGGATGATCGTTCCCATCCCGATCAGGCAGCGGTCTTCGATCACGCATCCATGCAGCGTGACCGAATGCCCCACCGTCACGTACTCGCCGAGATAAACGCCCCACTGCTGCTTCATCCCATGAAGCACGCTGTTGTCCTGGATGTTTGTGTGCGCTCCGATGCGAATCTCGTGCACGTCACCGCGCACCACCGCATTCATCCACACCGACGCATGCTCGCCCAGCACGACGTCGCCGATGATCTGCGCCGATTCATCAACGTAGCAGGTCGAGGGAATCACCGGCTTCACGCCTTTGTACGATCGAATCATTGTTTTAGAAGAAATTTGAAAATATCACGAGTGCGCACGTGGACGTAAGGTCCTCGCCGCGTCAACGATCCGCCGCGAGGAGATCCTTCGGTTCCCACTCCGGGAAAAATTCGCAAAAATTTTTGCCCAATCACTGAACTGTTTATCTCCCAAATGCTATACAAACCTGTTTCTCTTGCCGCGCGAAGTGTCCGGTCCGCGCATTGTCGCGTTTCCCGGCTCTCCCCAGCGGCAGTCCCGCCTCGCGTCCGGTTAACGCGCGCTGGGAATCCTCCGAGCTTGATTCTCGACTCAGGGGCGACCTATGCCTTCGACGCGATCTCTCTGCTCAGCCCTGCTGTTCGTGATTCTTCTTCCCGCGCTGCTCTTCCCGCAGGATTCCGCCACCGGATCGATCCGCGGCACCGTGCTCGACTCCGCCGGAGGCCGCATCGCCCAGGCCTCGATCATCATCGTGAACACCGCCATCGGAATTCGCTACACAGCCGCAAGCGGCGCAGAAGGCGATTTTGCTTTCGACTTGCTGCCACCCGGAGATTACTCCGCTCGCGTCGAAGCGGAAGGCATGTCCCCGGAAGTCACTCCGCAGCTTCACGTCGATGTCGGTGGCATCGCCCAGCTAGAGTTCCATCTGAAAATTGCCAGCGCCGAAGAGAAAGTCACCGTCTCCGCTGCGCCGAACCTCGTCGAAACCCAACCCAGCGCTGTCTCGACTCTGTTAGATGAACGCGCGCTGAGCGATTTCCCGCTGAACGGCCGCCGCTTCTCCGATCTCGCGCTCTTCTCGTCTGGAGTCACGCAGGATCCCCGCAGCCTGACGTCCTCCACGAACGGCGACCTCTCCTTCGGCGGAATTCGCGGATTCCAGAACAGTTTCCTGGTCGACGGCAGCGACTACAACAATGCCTTCTTCGCCCAGGCTCGCGGACGCTACCGCGCTCCGTTTCAATTCTCGACCGAAGTTGTGCAGGAATTCCGCGTGTCCTCAAATTCCTACGGCGCGGAGCAGGGCCGCTCCGGAGGCGCGGTCTTGAATGTCGTCACCAAATCCGGCTCCAATCACATCCACGGATCAGCGTTCTACTATCTGCGCGACAGTTCCTTCGGCGCGGCTGATCCCTTCCTCGCGTTCAAGCCTCACAATCGCCAGCAGCAAGCCGGAGGCACCGTCGGCGGTCCGCTCAAGCGCAACAAGATTTTCTTCTTCGGCGGATTCGATCAGCACATCTTCCACGTCCCCAACGTGGTCGAATTCCTCGACGGAACTTCGCAAGTCGTCCCGCAGCCCGCGACCGGCCCGTACTCGCCCGGAGATTACGACTCCACGGATCAGGCGCTCGTCTTCGCCGCCGCGGCGCAACTCACCTCCCTTGCCGGAGAATATCCCGCGGCGCAGATCGGCAACTCTTCCTACGGCAAGCTCGACATCAATCTCACGCCCCGCCATCAACTCGCCTTGCGTGTCAACACCACGCGCTATTGGGGATCGAACAACGTCTTTCTGGACCCCGGCAGCCCCATCACCTACGACGCCATCAGCGACAACGGGCAGGAACTCGTCTCGACCGAAACCGCCAATCTTTCGCTGACCAGCAGCTTCTCCCCGCGCTGGATCAGCCATCTTCGCGCCCAGTTTTCGCGAGACCTGCAACAGTCCTACAGCAACACAAACGATGTGCAGGTAAAGATCCCCAACATCCTCGACGGCATGGGCCGCTCAGATCTGCTGCCGCGCCAGACTCGTGAGCATCGCCTCCATCTCGCCGAAACCATGAGCCTCGATACCTCCCGCAACTCGTGGAAATTCGGTGGTGACGGGCTTCTCACCTGGATCTACGATTTCTTCCCCAGCCAGCAAAGCGGCGATTATCTCTTCTATCCCATCAAAGTAGATCCGCTCACCTTCGAGCCGATGGAATCCGGGCTGCAGCTCAGCCCGTTGCGCGCCTACGCGCATGAGGTACCGCATTACTATCTGCAGAATTTCGGTAGCGCGGTCTCAAACCCAGACACGAAGGAGTACGCCGCTTTCGCGCAAGACACCATCCGCATCACCGATCATCTCGCACTCAATCTCGGCGTGCGCTGGGACCTGCAAACCTTCACGACTGCGGGACTAATTTCGAATCCGCTGTTCCCGCCGTCGGGAAAAGTGCCGTTTCAACCCTACAATTTCGCGCCCCGAGCCGGCTTCGCATACTCATTCGGAAAGGCCCATCCACTCGTCGCCCGCGGAGGATACGGAATCTTCTTCGTGCGGATTCCCCAGATTTATAACTCGGTCCTCCAGACCGAGAACGGCGTCACCGATTCCCAAATCTTCCTGAACAACACGGACTATTACGACCATCAGGTTTTCCCGCAATATCCTAACCCCATGGTGACTTGCCCTCTTTACGCGGCGAACTGCGCCCTGCCCGCCGGATTCACCGAGGGCGTCACTCACGATGTTTCAGCGTTTGCCGCGAATTTCGTGACACCGCGAGTGCAGCAAGCCAGCCTCACCTTGGAAAAAGAAGTTGCAGGCCAGACCACGGTGTCCCTCTCTGTGCTTAACGTTCACGGCGAGCACCTCATTCGCGCCCTCGACGTCAACCTGCCTCAACCCGTCGCCCTGACCTATCCGATTTTCGACTCCACGGGGTCGATCTTCTCCGGAGGCTATTACACCGTCGACTCATTCGCGACATGGCAGTTCACGCAATCGCTTACATGCCCGTGGCCGCCCTGCATCAATCCCCTCGGCCGCCCAATCGCGCAACTCGGCGCAATCGATGAATTCCAGAGCGCCGCCTCCAGCTATTACAGCGGCGCCACACTTTCGGTGAACCGCCGCGTCGCCCGCGGGAGCTATCTGCGTCTTTCCTACACCTACGCCCACGCGATCGACGACGGTCAAGACGCTCTCGTCGCTGGCCAACCCGCAACCGTGCAGAATTCCTACAACCCATCCGCTGAACGCGGACCCAGCGTTACCGACCAGCGCCAGCGGCTCGTGGCGGCGTTTTCGCTTGAGCCTCGTCCATTTCATCGCGGCCACGAAGTGCTAGGCCGGTTCTTCAACGACTGGCGATTTTCCAGCGTGGTGAATTACGGTAGCGGCCGGCCGTTTAGCGCGACGGTCGCTGGAGATCCCAACCAGGACGGCAACGATCTCAACGACCGCCTTCCCGGATACAGCCGCAACGCCTTCACCGGACCGGACTATGCCACCGCCGACGTGCGCCTGACGCGCACGATCCGCTTCCACGAACGCTACAAGCTCAACCTGATCGCCGAATCTTTCAATCTCTTCAATCGCGACAATCAGCGTGTCGCGATCACCTCCAATGGCATGGTGGCCTCGGCGAGCACGTTTGTGCAGAGCTCGGTCGCAGCCAATATCGCGCCCTATCCCGGATACTACGAGCTCCCCAACAATTTCATGAAGCCGAACGCCGCCTACGCGCCGAGGCAGATTCAGTTGGCAGCAAAATTCATTTTCTAAAGATCGACGTAGCGACAGCCCTCTCGGCAATCGCGTGAAGGTATCAGCGAAGCCCGGCCACCCGGTTTATACTTGCGCCCATCCCATGAAGACTCGCATCTCGCGTCGTGAATTCCTGGGCACGGCCGGCACCGCCGCCGCCCTCACCATGGTTCCCCGGGCACTCCAAGGGGCCACTCGCTCCAGCGCAGACCTGTCGCGTTCCTCCACCGTCCGCATCGCTCTCTCCTCCGCCCCGATTCACTTCGATCCCGACCAGGCGCTCGGCAGTTCCATGGACATTCTTCCGAACGGCGTCGCGGACAAAATCTATACGCCCGAAATGGTCAAGCAATGCCTCTCCGCCGGATGGGGACCGATCACCTACCGTCAGAACACGGAACTCTCCATCGGCGCCTGGCACTGGAATCCGAATGGCGCCTGGACCGAGCCCGCCAACAAGCAGGGATATTTCACCGGCAGCTCCGAACTGAAGGATCCGATCCGCCACTCCTATGGATATCCTCTGCCCCATCGCGGCACAACGCGCAACGGCGGCTCCGAGCACGGATACTCCCGCATCACCGACGGCAATCCTGAAACATTCTGGAAAAGTAATCCATACCTCGCCGGCAAATTCACCGGCCAGCCGGACTCCGCCCATCCGCAGTGGGTCGTGATCGATCTCGGCTCCGTCGAGCCCGTTGCGTGTATGACGATTCACTGGGCCGTCCCGTTCGCAAGCAAATACGAGATCCAGTACTGGATGGGCGACAATCCGATGGAGAAGCCGACAGCCGGTGTCTGGGCGGCATTCCCCTACGGGATCAGAAACGAAAACGCCGGCGGAAAACTCAGCATCCGTCTCGCGTCATCGCCCATCCCTGCGCGTTTCCTCCGCATCTGGATGACGGAATCCACGTGCCCCACGACTCCGCTGCACGATCCCAACGATCCGCGCAGCAGCGTCGGCTACGCAATCCACGAAGTCTATGTCGGGACCAGCGCCGCTGACGGAACCGCGATCGATTACATCCAGCATCGCCCCGACCAGAACCAGACCGCGACTTATTGTTCGTCGATCGACCCCTGGCACACCGAGTCCGACCTTGACACTCACGGCGATCAGACCGGATTCGATCTTTTCTTCACCAGCGGCATTACCAATAATCTTCCGGCGATGATCCCGATCTCTCTGCTCTATGGCACGCCCGACGATGCCGCCGCCCAAATGGAATATCTCAAGAAGCGCGGCTATCCAATCTCCTACGTCGAGATGGGCGAGGAACCCGACGGCCAGAACATGCTGCCGGAAGACTATGCCGAGCTCTATCTGCAGTTCGCGACGGCAATGCATCGCGTCGATCCCAACCTGAAGCTCGGAGGCCCGGTCTTCGAGGGCGTCAACGAAGACATCAAAGTCTGGCCCGACGACCAGGGCCGCACGTCATGGCTCGGGCGCTTCCTCGATTACCTCAAGGCTCGAAATCGCCTGTCCGATCTCGCCTTCATGAGCTTCGAGCATTATCCGTTTCCGCCGTGCGAAATCGTCTGGTCCGATCTTTTTCGCGAGCCGCAACTGGTCAGCCACATACTCGATGTCTGGCGGCAAGATGGCCTTCCCGCGAACGTCCCCATGATGAACACCGAAAGCAACCTCACCTACGGCAATGCCGAGCAGATGGTCGATATTTTCTCCGCACTCTGGCTCGCCGATAGCGTCGGCGCATTCCTGGCCGCCGGAGGCGCGGTCTACTATCACTCGCCGATCCAGCCCGAGCCCCTGCGTCCCGGATGCCATGGTTTCGGTACCTACGGCAACTACGTCGCCGACGATGCTCTCCAGATCCGCACGTTCACCGCGCAATATCACGCCAGCCAGATGATCAATCTCGAGTGGGTACAGCATCGCGCCGGAATGCACAAGCTGTATCCTGCCACCTGCGACCTAAAAGATGAAGCCGGCCACACTCTCATCACCGCCTACGCAGTCACGCGCCCTGATGGGCTCACGTCGCTCATGCTGATCAACAAAGATCAGACGAATCCGCACGAAGTGCAGCTCGCCTTCGCGCCAGACGGCACCCATGATCGCTCCTTCGCCGGCCCCGTCTTCATGATGACGTTCGGCAGCGAGCAGTACACGTGGAAGTCCGACGGCCCCCACGGACATCCCGAGCCCAACGACCCCCCTGTCAAAAAAACGCTGCCGCCCGCCACCCGATCCCTGGTGCTCCCCAGAGCCTCGGTGACAATTCTGCGCGGCAAACTAACCGCATAATCGCGAACCTGAAAGCGAGCACGGGCAATTACGAAGAACAGAAGGGCGATCGGCTCCGTCGCCTGGCTTGCCGACCCTCCGGCCGCCGAAACACTTATCTGGCGCGAGAACTCGAAGATCCGCCTCGGTAAGCGCTTTGGTTTCTGCGTGCCTCGGTGGTGGGAAATTACGGTTAAAGCCCGTTCTTGCGCCGCCGATGAATGCTTAAGCCACAAACTTCATTCGCCGCGGAACCGAGTTTGAGATCACGCGGGCGTATCCCTGAGCGAGTGACGGCCATCTGTGGACATTTTTGCGATCCGAGAGAGCAGGAGCATGACTGCTGCAGCACAGCCGACTTTGATGCCCGATGGACCGCCGGATCCGGACCTGATTCGAATTCGGGATCTGGTGTACCAGGTCGCGGGAATATTTCATCCCGACAGCAAGCTGCGCTTGTTGCGCGACCGCTGCGAACGGCGGATGAAGGAGCTCAAAACACAATCGCTTCATGAGTATTTCGACTGGCTGACAATCCGTCCTCAGCGACAGGCCGAACTGGTCGCCTTGCTCAACGAGATCACCATCGGAGAAACCTGCTTCTTCCGTAATCAGCCGCAGCTCGATGCGCTAAGGCAAATCGTCTTCCCCAAGATTCTCGAAGCCAAAGCGAAGCTGCCGTTCCGCCGCCTGCGCATATGGAGCGCCGGTTGCTCCACCGGCGAAGAGCCTTACACGCTGGGCATGCTGATCCTCGAGGAAGCGCAGAAGCAGCTTCGGGACTGGACAATCGAGATCCTCGCGACTGACCTGAACGAGCGTTCCCTGGCTCACGCTAAAAATGCGGTCTACGGAACCTACAGCACACGAAATGTGACGCAGTACTACCGGCAGAAATACTTCGCGCCCTCGGGCGACCAACTCCAGGTGCAGCAGCCCGTGCAGGCTCTGGTCAATTTCTCCCGGCTGAATCTCTCCGACGATTCCCGGATGATTTTCATGAAGAGCCTGGACGTCGTTTTCTGCTGCAACGTCCTGATCTATTTCGATCTCGCCTCGAAACGGCGCGTGATCCAGCATTTCTATAACAACCTGC
Source organism: Candidatus Acidiferrales bacterium (assembly GCA_035507635.1). Taxonomy (GTDB): domain Bacteria; phylum Acidobacteriota; class Terriglobia; order Terriglobales; family Acidobacteriaceae; genus Sulfotelmatobacter. The sequence goes on along the minus strand of DATJOA010000139.1, from coordinate 22,927 downwards.
TTCCGCACGGATACCTGTTTCTGGGGCACTCCGAGTCGCTCTACGGCGTTACTGACGATTTTCGACTGGTTCATCTGCCCGGCGCGACGGCCTACGTCAGGGGAGAACGCTCTGCGGCGGGAAAGAAGGCGCTATGACGACGACGGCGACGACGAAGGAAAGCTTGCTGGCCCGGATCGAGGGGCTCAATCAGATTCCGACGATTCCGGCCGTGCTGGCTCCCCTGCTTCGTTATCTGGAGCAGCCGGTCGAGCAGCTGGACGTCCAGCGCGTGACCGACATGATCGCGCAGGACAAATCTCTTGCGGCGCAATGCCTGCAGATGGCGAACAGTCCCTTGTTCGGTCGATGGCAGAAGATCGATTCGCTGCGCGGCGCCGTAGTCAGTCTCGGATTTCAGCGGGTCAGCGATATCGCCATGTCATGCGGCGTGTTGAACCTGACTCCGAAAGATGGCTCGGCGATCGATCCTGTCGTGTTCTGGGAGCACTCTCTGGGATGCGCGCTGGTCTGCCGGCACTTCGCGCGGAAGATTTCTTTTCCTGATCCCGGGAAGGCTTATCTGGCGGGGCTGCTGCACGATCTTGGAATCATCGTGAATCTGTGGATGCTGCCGTCGGAATTCCACGCGGCGTACGAGATCGCCCGCAAAGACGGAATTCCTCTGCACGAAGCCGAACAGTCCGTGCTCGGCTTTACCCACTGCGAAAGCGGAAGGCTGCTGGCGAATCGCTGGGAACTCTCCGCCGATCTGGCTGAAGCCGTTTCCCTTCATCACTCGGCAGGGGATGCCGGGGAACATGCGGCGCTGGTTGCGCTGGTAGAAATCAGCGACCTGCTCTGCCGCATGAGCGGATTGAATTACGGATACGCCGAACTGCGTGAGGTCAATTTGCTCGAGCAGAGCGGCTTTGCCCTGCTGGCGGATCAATGCAAGGGGCTGGAGCAATTCGACTGGGCGCGCCTGACCTTCGAAATGGATTCCTATATGGATGAGGTGCGGGCGCTGGTGCAGGCGATCTACCGGAAGTGAGCGCATAGGCAAAGCCCCGGATTCATTTGTCGCTTACCGCGGCGCCCTACCGCCGCTCTTCCATGTCATACCTTCCTACGCTGCCAGTTGTCATCCTGGGCGACGCCCCTTGCGCGAAGGCCCCGATATTTCGCTTGCGGCGTCGATGGGGAGAGCGAAGGGAGAGATCCTTCGCCGCCAACGCGTCGCGGCTCAGGATCAGATGGCACGTCGATGATCCGCTCGTTATTTTGGGCTGGTCAGGATTGTTTCGTAGGGATCGACAAGAAGCTTGTGCGCGCCAAGCGGGGCCGATAAGTGGAACGACGATTCCTCGCCGTCCGCAAAAATGCGGCCCAGAAATACCGGCTGGCGGCCGGCAATCGCAGCATAAATCGGAACCGACGTGACCAGATCGTCAGGAGCCTCTTTCTGCAGGATGGCGCCGGTCACGATTGTTCTTCCGCCTTTCGGCGTAAACCTCACGCTCTTGAGTTCCAGCTTCGGCAGCGACGTGCCGTTGATCCATCCGTTGAGAAACCAGTCGAACGAACTCTTGCCTTCATAGCGGAGCGACGGCGGAAGATCTTCCGCGAAGACGTCGAGCATTTCACGCGTGCTGAGCGTTTTGCCTTGGTAGCGCTCCCGCAGTCTGCGTAGCGCCCGGACGAATGGCTCGTCGGCAGTTCCGCTGGACGACGCCTTGCGGCCCGCTTTCTCCGCTTCAGCGTCCTTTAGCATCGTTCGCAACATATGAAACAGCCAGGTTCCACGGCCGTAGCTGATCGCTTCATAGCCTTCCGGAAATCGCGAGGAGAGAAGTCTGGTTCCCAGCGTGACCGGGCCGACATCTTCCGCCGACATTCCGTCTTTATTTTTTTCGACTAGTTCGAGGCGGTACCTGTTCATGATGTCGCGGAATCCGGCTGGATCTTTCTCCTGCAACATCATCATCGCGGAATAGTTGGCAAGACCTTCCGAGAACCATTGATCCCGGTACGTGTCCCATGTAATCAGGTCGCCCCACCATTGGTGCGCAATTTCGTGAGCGGGGATCTCGTGCTGCATCAGGATTCGGGTTGCGTCAAAGTGCAGCTCGCTGCGTTCGACATCGGTCAGGAAGGCGTACGAGGAAAGGAAAACAAGTCCGGGCCATCCCTGGCTCTCGCGTCCCGGCATCTGCGTGAGCGACAAACGATGATATGGATACGGCCCGAAGCGGTCGGAGAAATACTGGATGGCCTGCACCGCCGAGGCGCTGACGGCCAGTTCGTTCCGCGCCGGCGAAGGAGCAGCCGGGACAACCACTTCGGGAGGCCTCGGCCGCGAGTCCAGCGGAGCCAAAGGAACATCGGGAACAACTTCGATCTGGGCGCTCGGAAAATTTCTCTCGACTCCACGCGTGGCATACGTATCCACCCTGACCGGCCCGGCGTTCGCCGTCACACTGCGGTAGCGTCCGAGATTGAATCCGGCAACCGGGAGCGGCCGATCGGAGACCCAGCGCGACGTTTGCTCGCCGGATGCGTCTGGTTTCGGCTCAGGCGTGATCGATGCCGGACTGCCGGTCGCGACTAGCGTCCATCCCTGCGGATAAGTGAACTGCAAGTCGAAATTCGCCATCTCCATGCCGCGATTCGGAAACCACGTGCCGCGTGCGCCCACATAGAGCAGGCCGTTTCCGGCTTCGGCGAGAACTTCACCTGCGTAGACGAATTCGAGATCGAGCTTCGTGCCCGGCTTCGGCGGCGCCGGCAAGATTACGGCGACCAGATCGTTCCCGCTGCGGGCAAGCTGGCTTCCTTCGAGCGCCGGGTTGTGAATGAACTCCAGCGGCTGGCCATCGAGCGTCAAGCTCTCGATCTGCAAAAATCGCGAAAGTTCAAAAAACACAATCCGCGATCCTCCTTCCGCGTCGCACTCCAGCCGGGCGCGCGCTCGTATCTGCTTCGGAGGCAGGACTTCGGTTTGGATGGTGTATTGGCGAACCTTGATCTCATCCGCGCGGGCCGCGCCGCTCTGGGGCAGCGGCATCTCGCCGCCTCCCGTTCTGCGCAGGTTCCTGGTTTCGATTGGCGTGAAGGATGTCCACACGTCGTAGAAGGTTTCGTCATTCACCGTCCGGGGCTGCCCGGCCTGTATTTGTTCGACCCCGTTGGAGTCGTAGAAAACATCGAAGACGCCGAGCTTCGTGCCCTGCAGTCGCGCGTGCAGGAATTGGTCTTTCGGACTGGTGGCTCGCGTTCCTTCGCTCTTGCTCGCGGCTGTTTGTTCCCCACCCGTTGTTGGAAGAAATCGGCTGAAGGTTACCAGCAAGCGCATGGCGTCGCCGGCCGCGAGATTTTGCGCGGCTTTGGACCAGCGATCGATGAAGTCCTGCTTGTTGCTGGTCTGCCGCAGATCCGGACGCAGTTCGTCGGCGGTGTCATCGTTGAAGCGGAAGTAGGCGGTCGAAAAGCGCTCCTCCAGAATTGCCATGCCCGTGAAGAAGCTCATCGACCGGCGTTCGACTTCGGTGGGAGGCGAGAGCAGGATTTCGCCATCGCCTTCGAAAAACGCTCCCGTAATCTTCCCCATCACGTCCTGCGTGAATCCGATGGTTCCGTCGTCCAACGAAATCTGAATCGCAGACCGATTGATGGCGGCATCGCGTACTTCGTAGATGCGAGACGGATCGAGCCCGACTTGACCCAGTTGAAAGTAGAGCGCCTGCGCGGGTTTGGGCGGAGGATTATCAACCGCAGCCGCTGCGGTCCCGAGACATGCGAGGAACGCAATCAGAACTAACCTTTTCGTTAGTACCTTAGTCACGTGGGTAGGAGGTGCCTCAGTTGCTAGAATGCGCCTGAATGCGGCTCCGTGTCATCTTTCTCTTTCTGCTTGGGACGCTGGGTTGCGCCTCTGCCTGGGCGGATACGATCCATTTGAAAAACGGCCGCACCATCGTGGCCGATCATGTGCGCGAAAGCGGAAATCGCTATGAGTACGACATCGGCGACGATTCTTACGCCATTCCGAAATCGTCGGTCGATCACGTTGACGCCGGAGGTGCGCCGGAACATAGCTCGGCCGCCGCAAAGATGGCGGATCTTCCCACCTTTGCCCCAGCGGATAGCCTCGCCTATCAAAGCGGCCTCGCCGACAAGATCGTCAAAGAAGGGAAGATCGACGACGATAGTTTGGCGATGCTCGAGAACAAGGGCGACGCGGAACTGGCGGCGACCGCCGATTTCATTGCCGGCAAATTCGAGTTTGACCACGGCAACCTGAAGCAGGCCCGGCAATACTTCGAGAGCGCGCTCCGCTTTCGGGCGGAAAGCCCGACGATCCTTATCTACTATTCCGCCGTGCTGGTACGCACCGGCAATGCCAGCCAGGCGCTCATCTATGCGCAGCGGGCGGTAAACGCCGCTCCCGCCTCGGCCGACGCCTATACCATGCTCGGCTACGCGCAGTTTGCTTCGGACCATACCAAAGACGCGGTGGCGTCGTGGAAGAAATCGCTGGAGCTGCGCCCCGATTCGGCAGTTCAGCAGCTCTTGGACAAGGCGCAACGCGAGCAGAATACTGAGGCGAATTTCTCCGAGGGCGAGAGCAGCCACTTCGTCCTGCACTACGAGGGTAAGCAGACTCCCGAAGCGTTTCGCCAACAGATCCTGAGCACGCTCGAATCCGACTACGACGATCTGGTGCGCGACCTGGGCAGCCCGCCACGCGATAATATCCTGGTCACGCTTTATACCGAGCAGGCTTTCTTCGACGTGACGCAGGCGCCATCGTGGTCCGGAGCCGTCAATGACGGCAAGCTGCGCATCCCGATCAATGGACTGAGCTCCATGACGCCGGAGCTGGCGCATGTTCTAAAGCACGAGCTGACGCACTCATTCATCACGCAGATCACCGGCGGGCGATGCCCAATCTGGCTGCATGAAGGGGTCGCGCAATTCCTCGAGCCCAAGAGCCTGAGCCCCGAGGGACATCAGCTTTCCATGCTCTTTGCCGCCCAGCACGAAATTCCACTGAACGCGCTGGAGGGAAGCTTCATGGGCTTTTCCGGCGCTCAGGCTTACGTGGCGTATGCCGAGTCGCTGGCCGCGGTCTCCTATATCAATGACGCTTACGGCATGAGCGACATTCAGAGCATTCTGCAGCGCATCGGTCAGGGAAACTCAGCCGAGGCTGCGCTGCGCGCGACCATCCATTCCGATTACGGCCAACTGGAAACCGACCTGGGCCGATATCTCGCCGATAAATACGGGAATTAAACCCCTTCAATCAAAAACTTCATCCACGGGAACCCATGGTTGATCTATATCGTTGGTTGGGTTAGCGTCGTTTTTGCCGTTTTTCATCTCTCCATGCACTTTCTCTTTCGCACCCGCGATAATGGCGATTCCCAGTCGGTTGAGCCCGTCCCGACGGTCTTTCCCACCATCGACGGGGCTGACATCGCTGCCGTTTTCGTCGGGAAACGCATGGCCGGCGACTTCTATGACTCCATCCGCGTAAGCCCGCAGCGCATTCTTATCGGACTGCTCGACGTGGCCGGACGCCGCGAAGATAACCGCCAGATTCTCGTGGCGGCGCAGAAGATGTTTCGCGAGTCCGGGCCCGAGCTTTTCGCGGCTCAGGATGTCAATGAGGCCGACGCCATGACCGAGCTCAGCCTGCGCATCAACCGGGGACTGATCGATATGGCGGGAGTGCTCTCGTGTCCGGCGTTTATCGCGTGTTATCACGAGGAATTCGGAACGCTTTGCTATGCCAACGACGGCCACATTCCAGGCCTGCTTCGCGACGCCACTGGGATCTCAGAGCTGACCTCGACGGGACTGCCGCTGGGATTGTTTTCCCATGCCACATCGGACTCCCGCATCGTCGCCATGGAAAAGGGTGCGCAACTCGTTGTCGTTTCCAACGGGGTGATCAGTTGTGAGGGCAACGGAAGCGGCTCCGATGGCCAATTCGGGCTCGACCGGGTGAAAGAGGTGCTGCAAAATGCGCCGTCGGAGGGTCCGCAGGCCCTCTGTTCTTCAATATTGTCCTCTGCGGGCAAGTTTAGCGGTCATGCCCCCATTTGCGACGACCGCACGGCTCTGGCCTTAATTCGGACAAAGTAGCCCGAAAGCCAACTCGCCGGGCGCGGCATGCGTCCAAACTACCGGACTTTGTTCGCTCCTGGCCCCATCCCGGGCCATCCCGGTAGTAAAATATCGTAATCGGCAGAGTCCACTGTTTGCCCGCAAGCCCAGGAAGCGTGGCGGCCCAATCAAACTTATGAAAAAGATTCCCCTGCTCTTTATCGCTTTGGCATGTATGCCCGTCTTTGCATCGGGGCAAGTCGTCGAAGAAATCATCGCGCGCGTCAACAACCAGATCATCACGCGTTCTGAATTCCAACGCAGCAAAGATCAGCTTCGAGACGAAGTGAAGCAGCAAGATCCCAACGATGCCGACAAGGTTTATGCCGATCGCGAAAAAGATGTCCTCCGGGACCTGATCGACCAGCAGCTCCTGCTCGAGAAGGGAAAGGACCTGCAGATCACCGGTGAGACCGATCTGATCAAGCAACTCGATCAGATGCGCAAGGATATGAAGCTCCCCGATCTCGACGCCCTGCAAAAAGAAGCCGAAAAGCAGGGCATCTCCTGGGAAGACTTCAAGCAGCAGCAGCTCAACCAGATCGTCACCCGCAAGGTGATCGGCGAGGAAGTCGGAGGGCATCTCTCGATCGGCAAGGAAGAAGAGCAGAAGTTCTACGACGAGCACAAGACTGAGATGGAGCAGCCGGAATATATCAGGCTGAGCGAGATTCTGATCGCCCCCAAAGAAGCGCCGGCGCCCGATCCGAATTCGGCTGCTGCGCCGGATCCAGCCGCGAAACAGGCCGCCGAGACCGCCGCCCTCAATGCGGCTCAGGCAAAAGCCGACGACATTCTCAAGCAGCTGAAGAATGGCGCCAATTTCGAAGAGACGGCTAAGAAAGAATCCAACGGGCCATCGGCGGCCGATGGCGGCGCGCTCGGAATGTTCAAGCGCGGCCAGCTCGCCAAAGAGCTTGAAGACAAAACCTTCGCTCTCAAGTCAGGCCAGGTGACCGACGTGATCCGGACCAAGCAGGGCTACGTGATCCTGAAGGTGACGGATCATCAGATGGCCGGAATTCCGCCCTTGAAAGACGTGCAGGGCAAGATCGACGACGCCTTGTATTACCAGAAATTGCAGCCCGCGCTGCGCGCCTACCTGACGAAGCTGCGCGAGGATGCCTACATCGACATCAAGGCGGGTTACATCGATACTGGCGCCAGTCCGAACGAGACGAAGCCGATTGAAACGGCGGATGCCGCCGACAAGGACGCGAAGAAGCTCGGAAAGAAGAAACATAAGAAACTGGGCTTCCTGTGATCTTGCCCGCCAATCCCCAGCGCCCCGGTTGCCCGCGCAGAACAGGGGGAATCTGGGGCCACCGGATTGCTTTATACTCAGACAGCCGATGAAGGACTTCTATATCTGCGACTGCGTGCGTTTTGAGAACAAGATTGTTACTTCCACCTTCGTCGTAGTCGCCAAGCAGATCAAGCCTAAGAAAACCGGGGAGCCCTATCTCGCGCTCACGCTCGGCGACCGCAGTGGCCAGCTCGAGGCCAAGATGTGGGACAACGTCGACGAGGCGCTCGAAGCCTTCGAGCAGGATGATTTCCTCAAGGTCAAGGGGCTGGTCAACAAATACAAGCAGCGCTTTCAGTTTACGATTCACAAGCTCCGCAAGCTGGGCGAATCGGAAATCGACTTCTCCGATTATCTCCCCAAGACGACAAAAGATATCGACGAACTCTGGCGGACTCTCGCGGGATTCGTGTCAGGTTTCGAGAATCCTTATCTCAAGGCGCTGGTACAGGCCTTCATGGCGGATCCTGACATTGCGCCCGCCTACCGGAACGCTCCCGCCGCCAAGACGTTGCACCATGCTTACATCGGAGGCCTGCTCGACCACGTCGTGTCGCTGTTCCGGTCGTGCGACCTGATCTGCAAGAACTATCCGCAGATCAATCGCGATCTTTTGCTGACGGGCGCGTTTCTGCACGACATTGGCAAGATTCACGAGCTGACCTACAACCGGTCGTTCTCGTACACGACCAAGGGCCAGCTTCTCGGTCACATGGTCATTGAGCTGGAAATGCTGCAGGCGAAGGTCGCGCTTTTACCGGGCTTTCCCGAAGAATTGAAGACGCTCATCGAGCACCTCATCATCAGCCATCACGGGCAGTATGAGTTCGGATCGCCCAAGTTGCCGATGTTTCCGGAAGCGCTGGTCCTGCATTATCTCGACGATCTCGATTCGAAGATGGAAGCGATGCGCGCGCAGTTCGAACGCGAGAGCAGCCTCGAAAGTCCGTGGACCGGCTACAACGCATCTCTGGGGCGCCCGCTTTTGAATAGCGAGAAATTCTTGGCTCCGAAGAAAACTGCCGCAGAGCAGGGCGAAGCGGCCACGCCTGCTGAACCCTCGGACAATTCCAGCGAAGTTCAGGAGCCGGTTCCGGCCTCGCCCGCATTCCCGCAGCGCTAGGTTTATGTGTCGTCCGCCGGCGCCGGCTGAATTCTGACGGCTGACGGCTGAATGCTGTCGCGCCTTTACTTTATTAGAGCTGCTCACCGGGAAAGACTGCATGCTCGATTTCAGCCGGTTTGAAACTCTCACATTCGATTGCTACGGAACGCTCATCGACTGGGAATCGGGCATCCTCGCGAGCATGCAAAGGATTTTCTCGAGGCACGGCGCGCGGATTGACGATGCCATGATCCTTGCCCACTACGGCGAGTTTGAGGCTGAGGCCGAGAGTGGCGCGTTCCAGCCGTACCGCGAGGTTCTCAGATCCGTCGTTCGACAGTTTGGAGAGAAATTCAAATTCACTCCATCGGCTGAAGAAGAACGCGCGCTAGCCGCATCTCTTCCCTCGTGGAGGCCCTGGCCCGACACGGTCGCCGCGCTTCAGCAATTGAAGACGCGATTTCGCCTGGCGATTCTCTCGAATGTCGATGACGATTTGTTTGCCGGAACGCGCCCGCAGCTGAAAGTGGACTTCGACCAGGTGATTACAGCCGGACAAGCGTGCGCGTATAAACCATCCACAGAAATTTTCGAATTAGGCCTGGAGCGAATCAAGACGCCCGCCCACCGCGTGCTGCATGTAGGACAAAGCATTTATCACGACGTAATTCCTGCGCAGGCTCTGGGGTTGGCGACCGTGTGGGTGAATCGCCCATCGCGCCGAGCGGGAGTCGGAGCTGTGAAATCCGCCACGGCACAGCCCGACCTCACCGTATCAAGCCTCGAGCAGCTCGCCGCGGCGGCCCTTCGCTGAATTTCTTATCGCTCCAGATGGCTTGATCGAGCGCCCTCCCAATTCGGAATCACTCGTCTAAGACGCTCCTCGCCGGGTTTTTGAAATTACCCGATTTCCCGACTGCCAGTTCCCTCCTCAAGTTCTACCAAGCTCCGCCGATGCTTTAAGAGTCGCGGACGCACCCAGGTTTTTAAGAAGAGACTGCACTTGCGGGAAGGCCCGAATCATGGACGACATTGTTAAAGACTTTCTCATTGAAAGCCGTGAAAACCTCGATCGTCTCGATCAGGAACTGGTCCATCTTGAATCGGATCCGACCTCGAAGGAACTGCTGTCGAGCATCTTTCGGACGATTCACACAATCAAGGGCAGCTGCGGATTTCTCGGTTTCACTCATCTCGAAAAAGTCGCACACGTCGGCGAGAACCTGCTATCGAAGTTGCGCGATGGCGCACTGCGTCTGAATGCGGAGATCACCAGCGGCCTCCTCGCTATGGTGGACGCTGTTCGCCGCATGCTCGACGAGATCCAGGCGACGGAACGCGACGGCGCCAACGACTATCCGGAATTGCTGGCGCGGCTTCAGTCCCTGCAGCAGCCGGCGGACGCTGCGAATGCGGCGTCAGTCGTGTCCATTGCCGGAGCATCTGGAGATCCCCGGCCGCCCGCGGGCATCCGGATCGTCGAGGTGCCCGACGTCCCTGATGGCGATCAAGCAACTGGCGCCGCCAACTCCTCGGGCCTTCAGTCTGCTTCGTCCGCTGCCGCCCCCGCCGATGCAATTCCCTCCCAGTTTCTCCCCTCGACGTCGAAGATTGGCGGACTGCTGGTCGATCGCGGGTGCATCGCGCCCGAGAATCTTGCTCTGGCCCTGCAGGAGCAGGAGCGCGGCGACCGGCGGCGTCTGGGAGAAATATTGGTCGCCCTCGGTTTCTGCCGCGCGGAAGACATCAACGGCGCAATGCAGATTCTGGACTCGCGCAGCCGCAATGCCGGCGGCGTCGAGACCGTGCGAGTCGGAGTCGAACTGCTCGACACTCTCATGAACCTCATCGGAGAACTCGTGCTGGCCCGCAATCAGCTTCTGCAGGTCGCGGCTTCGACACAAGATTCTGCGGTGCAGCCGGTCTCGCAGCGCATGAACCTGATCGTCACCGAGGTGCAGGAACAGGTGATGAAGACGCGCATGCAGCCGATCGGCAATCTCTGGAACAAGTTCCCCCGCACCGTGCGGGACCTCGCTTTGAATTGCGGCAAGGAAGCGCAACTCGAAATGGAAGGCCAGGACACGGAACTCGATCGCACGATCCTTGAGGCGATCAAAGATCCGCTGACGCATTTGATTCGAAATGCCGTTGACCACGGAATCGAATTGCCCGAGGCGCGCAAAAAAGCCGGAAAGGCACCGGCCGGACGGCTGAAGCTGCGCGCTTATCACGAGGGCGGAAAAGTTCACATCGAGATCTCGGACGACGGCGCGGGACTGAACGTGGAGAAGCTTCGCAAGAAAGCGCTGGAACGCGGAATGATCACGCCGCAGCAGGCGAGCCTGATGGCCGAGCGCGACATTTTCAATCTGATCTTTCTGCCCGGCTTCTCGACGGCGGAGAAGGTGACCAACGTTTCCGGGCGCGGCGTCGGCATGGATGTGGTCAAGACCAACGTGGAGAGAATCAGCGGCGCGATCGACATTCAGTCCACCGCGGGCAAGGGCACGACGATCCACGTGAGCATTCCGCTGACGCTGGCCATTGTTCCGGCGCTTATCGTCAATTGCCGCGGCGAGCGCTTCGCGATTCCGCAGATCAGTGTGCTCGAACTTGTCGGGCTGGATGGCGCAAGCGATCAGAAGATTGAACTGGTGCAGGGCGCGCCGGTCTACCGCCTGCGGGGAAATCTTTTGCCGCTCGTTTATCTCGACTGCGAGCTGCGGCTGGCCACCGCGGAAATGGCGGATTTATCCAGGTTGTCGGACATCGTCGTGTTGCAGGCTGAGAACCGTCAGTTCGGGCTGGTCGTGGACGAGATCCTCGACACCGAGGAGATCGTCGTCAAGCCGCTCGGCAGCCAGCTGAAAAATGTCGAAGCATTCTCCGGCGCGACGATCATGGGCGACGGCCGGGTCGCTTTGATTCTCGATATTGTGGGACTCGCGCAGCGGGCGAAGGTTCTGGCGGAGGCGCGCCAGGCAGCCCACGAAAAACGCCAGCAAGCCATTCACTCCGAGGACGCAAGCAAGGCCCAAACCCTTTTGCTGGCGCGGCATGGCGCCAACGGGCAAGTGGCCATTCCGCTCTCGACTGTGGCGCGGCTGGAAGGATTTCCGCCGACGGTGGTGAAGCGGATTGGAGACCGTGAGGTGATGCAGTACCGCGATCAGATCATTCCACTCGTCCGCTTATCGCAGGCGCTTCCTGTCAGCGCGGGCATGGAAGCTCGGAACGCGGATGATGCGATCGAAGTCGTGATCTATTCCGAGGGCGAACGCACGGTTGGGCTGATCGTAGACGGCATCGTGGATATCGTCGAAGAAAACGCGATGATCGACCGGCTCGCCTCACGGCCGGGCGTGGTGGGCTCCTTCGCGTTGCAGGATCAGATTACCGAGTTGGTGGACGTGCAGGCGATTGTCGCAGAAGCAGTCCCGAAACGCATCGACGAGTCGCACGCGGCCGCGACTGGCCGATGAGAGACAGAGAGTTCGGTGGAAAAAATATTTGGGAGAACCGTAATGATGAGACTCACTATAGGGAAAAAACTGGCACTCACATTTGGGACCATTCTGGCCTTGATGCTGGTCAGCACCGTCTTGAGTTACATGAAATCCCTCGAGATGCGCCAGCAGCAGGAGTATGCGATTTCCGTGAGAGCTCCTTCGGTCGCCGCCTGCAAGAACCTGCAGCGTGATCTGAATCTGGCGGCGTCCAAGACGCGCCAGGCGATCCTCAGCGGAACTGACCCGAAGCGGTTCGAGGAGTCACAGAAGCTCTCGGCCGCCGCATGGGACGCTGCGGCTCAGGATACAAAAGACTTGGACGCGCTTTCTGTGCGCTGGGTCAAGCAGGAGAACCGGGATGTCTTGGCGAAAATCGAGAGCCAGATTCCTCCCGATAAAGAAGTCATGCAGCGGTGCGAGCGGATCGCCGCCAGCGGCGAACGAAACTCCATCGAGAAGGCCGCCACCGAATTGTTTGAGAAAGGCAACGTGGTCAACGATGCGGTCAAGCGATCCCTGGGGGACCTGAGCGCCTCGCATGAGGAGTTGATGAAGGTGGACGCAGCATCCTTGGAGAAGGCGACCACATCGCTGAACTTCACCCTCTGGATCACGACTCTGGTCGCTCTGGCGATTGGTATTGTCGCTGCGATCATCCTCAGCCGGCGCATATCGGCGACGACGAAATCCGTGCTCGATCAGGCGGAAGCCATCGCCGGCGGCGATCTCACGCGCGACAACCTGAAAATCCTCAGCCAGGACGAACTTGGCGATCTTACGGTTGCCATCAATAAAGTGAACGAGAGTCTGAAATCCATGCTGTCGGCGATTGCCGAGAATTCGCAGCATGTCGCCAGCGCGAGCGAAGAGTTGTCCGCGGGAAGCCAGCAGATTTCGGCGAACTCCGAAGAAACGTCGGCGCAGGCCAGTGTCGTGTCGCAGGCGGCGCAGCAGGTCAGCCAGAATCTGCAAAGCGTTTCCACCGGCGCGGAAGAAATGACCTCGACGATTCAGTCGATCGCGTCGAATGCCCATGAAGCCGCCACCATCGCCGGCAAGGCGGTGCAGACGGCCCAGGCCGCCAATGTCACCGTCGGCAAACTCGGAGAATCTTCCGCCGAGATCGGCGAGGTCATCAAAGTCATCACGGCGATCGCGCGCCAGACGAATCTTCTCGCGCTCAACGCCACTATCGAGGCCGCGCGCGCCGGAGAGGCAGGCAAGGGCTTTGCCGTCGTCGCCAACGAGGTGAAAGAACTGGCGAAGCAGACGGCGAAAGCGACGGAAGATATTGGCCGCAAGATCACCGCGATCCAGACGGATACCAAGAGCGCTGTGGATGCGATCGGCACAATCAGTGCCGTGATTGCGCAGGTCAACGACATCTCCGGGACGATCGCAACGGCGGTCGAAGAGCAGAGCGCGACCACCAACGAGATGACGCGCAACGTGGCCGATGCGGCCAAGGGATCGGGCGAGATCACGCACAACATCACGGGAGTAGCCGAGGCCGCGCGCGGAACATCGACCAATGCGCAGGAATCGCAGAAAGCCGCAAACGAACTGGCCGACATGGCCGCGCAGCTGCGAAGTCTGGTGGAGCAGTTCAAGCTCACCAGCGGGGGCAGCCAAAGGACGGCCCGGGAGTTGCCGAAGGCGATGGCCGCCGGAGCCGGACGATAGCCGTCCCAAATTGAGGAAACGAAGATGCTGAATCTGAAACTTTCGACGAAGATCCTTGGGGCGATTGTTCTGGTTCTTTCCTTGACCTCCGGGATCGGTTTCTGGCTGTCACAGAGCCGCACGAACCAGCAAGCAGAAGAGGCCTTCCGCGACAAGCTTCGCCAGATTACCGGCATGGCGGGAGCGACGCGCAACTGGTTCGCGGGAAATATTGACATTATGGTCCCGAGCCGCGAGTTCAAGCACCTGGAGCAAGTGCCAGTCGTCGTAGCCATGAACACGGCGAAGGAATATGCCGGCAAACAGGGGATGACGTTCCGCACTCCGTCGCTGCATCCGCGCAATCCGAACAATCAGCCAACGGAGTTCGAACGGCGCGCGCTCGAAGCGTTCGCAAAAGATACGTCGCTTGCGGAAGTCTCCGAGCGCAGCATGGTCGACGGGCACGAGGTAATGCTGTACGCACAGCCTGTCCGCGTGGCCGAGGATTGCCTGCAGTGCCACGGTGACCCGGCCGGCGCGAAAGATCCTTTTGGTTACGCCAAAGAGGGAATGAAGGTTGGCGAACTGCGCGCGGCATTCGTTGTCGAAGCTCCCACGGAAACGCTGGTGCGGAATGCCAGAACCAACATGCTCGCGGCGCTGCTCACGAGCCTGCTGACGGTGATCGCTGCGATTTTGGTCGTATATCTGGTGGCGCAACGGATTGCGATTCGTCCGATCCGCGCGTGCGCCAGTTTTGCCGCGCAGATCGCCGAAAAAGATCTGACTCTCGAAAACATGAACGTAGTCTCGGAGGACGAAATCGGCGAGGCCGCGTTCGCGCTGAATACGATGAAGAATAATCTGCACGCGGTGATCCAGCAGATAGCGGAGACGGCGCAGCATGTCGCGGCAGCCAGCGAGGAACTCTCTGCCACCAGCCAGCACATTTCGGCGAATTCGGAAGAAACATCGGCTCAGGCCAACGTGGTCTCCGAAGCGACACAACAGGTGAGCCACAACCTCGAAAGCGTTTCCACTGGCGCTGGAGAGATGACCACCACGATCCAATCGATTGCGGCGAATGCGCATGAAGCCGCCACCATTGCCACCCGTGCCGTCGAAGCCGCGCAGAACGCCAGCGCCACAGTCGGCAAGCTGGGGCAGTCGAGCGCGGAGATTGGCGAAGTGATTAAAGTGATTACCGCCATTGCGCAACAAACCAAACTTCTGGCTCTCAACGCGACAATCGAATCAGCCCGGGCGGGCGAAGCGGGCAAGGGCTTTGCTGTTGTAGCGAACGAAGTGAAAGAGCTTGCCCACCAAACGGCTAAAGCGACCGAGGATATCGGGCGCAAGGTTGCCGCGATTCAGACCGATGCCTCGGGCGCCGTCGATGCAATCGGCACCATCAGTTCCGTCATCCATCAGGTCAACGACATTTCCGGAACGATCGCAACAGCCGTCGAAGAGCAAAGCGCGACGACAAACGAAATGACCAGGAATGTCGCGGATGCCGCCAAGGGATCTCACGAGATCACCGAGAACGTTGCCGGAGTGGCGGAAGCGGCCCAGGGCACATCGAATGGCGCGCGCGAATCGTTAAAGGCTGCCAGTGATCTCGCCGAGATGGCAGCGCAACTGCGGATTCTCGTCGAGCAATTCAAGCTGAGCGGCGGCGGCCGCGCTTCGGGCCGCGAATCGCTGAAATCGATGGCCGCCGGCGCCGGGCGCTAGCACGTTGCACATCTCCTGAACTTTCAACAGCCGTATCATCCTGAGCTGCACTTTTTTGGCGGCCAAGGATGTCCGCATTCAGGGTGTTGCCCGTTTGACTCCTCTGCCCCGCGGGACTACTATCCTGCCGACTTGGGCTCGGGATTGAAGTCCGTAACGGAGTCAACTTCACTTTGCGAGGGGCGTATGAAAAGTATCTGGATTCTTCCTGCCGCGGTTCTGCTCATGGCTGCTTCTGCGTTGGCGCAGATGGCGCCGCCGAAGCCGGGACCGGAACTCAAGAAACTCGATATGTTCGCCGGATCGTGGACGCTCGATGGCGACATAAAGCCGGGACCGATGGGCCCGGGCGGCAAAATAGTCGAAAAAGAAAACTGTGAATGGATGGAGGGCGGATTCTTTGTCGTCTGCAAAGCCACATTCACGAGCGCGGCGATGGGCAATGGCACCGCTATCACCTTCATGGGGTATTACGACAAGGCTTACACCTACCGCGAGTTCAATAGCTGGGGCGAGTTCAACGATTCGAAGGGCACGCTCGACGGCGATACGTGGAACTGGACCAACGATCAGAAGATGGGCGATATGACGCTCAAGGGCAAGTTCACCATGAAGATTCTTTCGCCCACGTCTTATAACTTCAGTTATGCCGTGTCGCAAGATGGCACGCAGTGGAATACGGTAATGGACGGGAAGGCGACGAAGGATAAGTGATCCCAGCGTGTGACAATTGTCACACGGCGCAGTTGACGAATCCCACTGGCGCGCACACCGTAGAGCCGGTAACTTTATCCTGGTTTTCACCAGAGCCAGCAAGGAGCAGCCCGTGAAATTAAAACTCGTCATTCCATTTCTAGTTCTCGTTGCAGCTTCGGCGTGGGCGCAGATGCCGGACAAGCCCGGGCCGGAAGTGAAGAAACTCGATTATTTTGCCGGCACCTGGACGACCGAAGGCACCGTCTCGCAAGGACCGTGGGGAAACGGCGGGAAATTCACTGCGACCGATACCTCGGAGTGGATGCCCGGTGGATTCTTCATGGTTGGCCATTCCGATTTCAAGATGCCTCCCGAAATTGGCGGTGAAGGCAAAGAGGCGTCGTACATGGGATACGACACCAACGAGAACGTCTACACGTTTGACGCGTTCAACAGCCAGGGCCGCCGCGAAGTCTCGAAGGGCACCCTGACCGGCGATACCTGGACGTGGAATAGTTCGCAAGTCTACAACGGGCAGGAGATCAAGCAGAAAATGACGATCAAACAACTGTCCCCGGCCAGTTACACCATGAAGTTCGAAGTTTCGGTCGACGGCACCAACTGGATGACATTCATGGAAGGCAAGTCGACGAAGAAGTAGTGGCCGCCGGTTGTGGCATCAGGCTTCGGTCTTGGACTGAAGCCTTTTTTGTTGTTCGGAATTACCGCGACGCCTGACATAGTAGGATTGTTGCGGGCGTTTCGCTATGAAAAAGATTTGCTTCACGTTTTTGTTCGCTTGCCTCGTGATCGTCGCCGCCACTGAATTCCGCGGGCAGGATGCGAAAGCATCGAACGGCTCTGCTGCCAGTCCGACCGCGGTCGAAAAATCGTATTCCGGCATGTATACCTTCCTCAGGGAGGGCGAGTTCGTGCAGGTGTCGGTGGAAGACGCCGGCCACGTCACCGGATTCATTTCGCGCTATGGCGACAGTGAGAGCGACAACGGCATTTTTCTCGACCAATTCTTCAAGACCGGCAAGCTGGAGGGCAACAAGCTCACCTTCACGACTCAGCTCGTGCACGGCGTGACCTTCGACTTCAAGGGAACGATCGAGCGCGGGGAAGGAAAGAATCCCGGGGACGAAGCCTACTACCTGCTCAAAGGCACGCTGACGAAGAACGTGACCGACACGGACAAGAAAGTGACCTCTCACTCGCAGGATGTGCTTTTCAAGATGTTCCCCGAGGAAGCACAGGCCGCACCGAAATGAAAGCTCTCAAGTGATGTATATATCGCATGCGGCGTCAATGCTGCGGGCGAGATGCATAGGTCCCTTCGGCTTCACCTCAGGGCAGGCTCTTCGCGCAAAAACGCGCTCATGTCAAACGGAGCGACGCGCTCGGGTAGGGTGCTGTTTAAGACCAGGGCTACTGGCCGGCTCTGGCGGGCGAGAGATTCAGGCGGCCGGGAGCCTTTTTCCGCGCGCCCTCATGGCTGTAGACCAGATCGGGGCCCCCCTCGGAATTGGAAGAAGCCTCAGCCAGCGTGTCGGCCAGCGCGCGATACGAGCGGCTGATCTCAGGTCCTTCTTGCAGCACAACCGGGGTGCCGTGATCGATGGAAGGCGAAATCGACTGATACGCGTTCGGAACTTTCCAGAGAACTTTGCAGTTGGTCACATTCTGAACGTCTTCGTCGGTGAAGCCGGGAATCTTCTTGTAGCGGTTCAGAATCATCCGCAGCCGGTCGCGGCCCGTGCCTTCTTCGAGAAAAGCGTGGATGCGCCCCGCGCTCCATAACGACACAACGTCCGTTTGCGCCACGACCAGCACCGCATTCGAAAGATCGGAGAGCAGGCGCGTCGTGGGATCCAGCCGGCTCGAAGCGTCGACCACCACGAATCGATAATGATTCACCAGCAGATCGAACAGGCGGGCCAGCTCGCCCGGCGTGGGCTCGGTCGGATACGGCTGCTGCGGTCCGGCCAGAAGATGCAAGCCTTCCTTGGTCGGGGTCATCAGTCCGTCGAGCAGGGAAACGTCCATGCGGTGCAGATTTTGCAGCGCGTCGAAGATTCCGAACTGCGGCCGCAGGTTGAGATGAAGCGCCGCGTGTCCGATGGGAGCGAAATCCAGCAGAACCACGTCGCCGTGCGATTGCTGCAACGCCAGCGCCGTATTCACGGCAGCCGTGGTGCACCCTGCGCCGCCTTTCGCGCTCAGGAAGGTGAAGACTCGCGCTTTTCCCGCACCACCCATAGAACGAGTGCGACTCGAACTGAAACGGGTGAGAGCCTCGAGCAGCGCCTCAGAACCCGCGGAGTGATCCAGGTATTCTCCCGCGCCCGCGCGCATCGCGGCGACGATCGCGGCCGGCTGGTTCATCTCGCCGTTGGCGAAGATCGCGATCTGCTGGGTAGTGGCGCGGATCAACTCAATCGTTCGTACGGCGCGCTGCGCCTCATGAGAGGGAATATCGACGATGACAACTTCGGCGCGCGAATCCTGAATCTGGCGGAGAATGGAATCGGTGGGGCCGTTCGGGAATCCGACGTGTGTGAAAACGGCAGTCCCGAGCCGCGTCGCCTCTACTCGATTTTGCAGCGTAGTTAAGTGTTCCCGGTCCTCGGTCAGGAGGGCGACGGCGATCCCATGCATAGCGCGGTTCTCGCTGATTTCTATCGGTGTCTGCATGTTAGAAAGAGAAGGTACTTTCCGCCAAGTGACCTAGGTAATCAGGCAAACCCGTGCCAGACGCGCGATCTCAGCGGACCTTCACGCTATGAACGATCGACGGCTGGGAGGATGTGCGCAACTTTGGAAGAACCTCGAGGCCCTTGCCTTGTGTGCGGACAATTGTATGTCAGCAGGCGCCGCTTGAAAAGGCACTTTGGCGCTAGGGGTGAATCCCTAGCTCTAAGGTGGCGCTCCCGCGAGGAGAAGATGTCCGTGGCCGACGCTGATCAGACCAGGCCAGGCCGCGCTGACGGCGGCGTAAGCCGTTCCTTGTCGTGATCCGGATGAAGCACTGAAATGCGAGGAATGGAGTCGGAAGCTGCCTGCAGGTATTCGTAGCTTTCCAGACGAACCGCTACGCCGATCTTTGATTCCGCGCCCGGATTCGCGGCATTCCCATTGATCGGACGCACCACGCGCAATACCCGCGCCTTGCAACGCACCGGCATGCTTTCGCCGAGCGTGATCTCTGCCGGCATCTTCAGCGTGAGCTCAATTTCCGCGCCTTCGGCGAGGGGCAGATCGGTAAAAAAGAAAACGCCGCGGGAACTCAGATCCTGGGTAAAGCCGGCGCCCTCGCTCGCGTTGGATGGATCGCGAAGAGAAACGGGCACGGCAAAGGGGAAGCGCTGTCCGACGCGCCGCTCAACCCGAACTGGAGGTGTGGTCATAAGAGCTCCGCGCAGCGACCGCCGAATTGCAGTTCGCTACTTTAGCTCACAATCGTCCATAAGAGAAGCCAGAATTTCATAAAAACTCGGGTCCGGGACCAATTCCGGCCGTCCCCCGCAATTCGACTCACCGCAACTCCGCTCTGGGCATTCCCGGTAACATCTCGACCGCCGCGCCCCGCGATATAGTAGAACCCAGCCCCCGCGGCAGCATCCAATAAGATTCCATCGTGGCTGAGTCGAGTTCCATCCCAGAAAACGCGCCGATCAGCGCTCCCCCGCCTGCCAGCCCCAGGCTGAAATGGCAGGCGGCGGGCAGAGCCCTGCGTCATCGCAACTTCCAGCTATTCTTCAGCGGACAGCTCATCTCCCTGATCGGCACCTGGATGCAGACCGTTGCCCAGTCCTGGCTCGTGTACCGGATGACCGGCTCGGGACTGCTGCTGGGTGCGGTCGGATTCGCGAGCCAGATTCCCGTATTCCTCGTCGCTCCCGTGGGAGGCATCACGGCCGACCGCATGAACCGCCAGCGAGTCGTGATCGGCACGCAGACGGCCTCCATGCTGCTGGCCTTCGTTCTTGCGGCGCTCACGCTCAGTCATCGTGTGCAGGTCTGGCACATCTTTGTGCTCGCCGCGTTGCTCGGGGTGGTCAACGCCTTCGATATTCCCGGACGCCAGGCCTTTCTGGTCGATATGGTCGGTAAAGACGACCTGATGAACGCGATCGCGCTGAACTCTTCGATGTTCAACGGCGCGCGCGTCATCGGTCCGGCAGTCGCCGGCGTGCTGGTGGCGAGACTCGGCGAAGGCTGGTGCTTCTTCGCCAATGGCGTGAGCTACATCGCAGTCATTGCCGGACTGATGCTGATGAACGTGCACGCTCCGGCGAAGGCGTCGCCGCATTCGTCGCCCTGGGAGCACATCGTGGAGGGCTTCGAATTCGTGAACAAGACGGCTCCTATCCGCGCCCTGATGATTCTTCTGGGAGTTGTAAGCGTGACCGGGATGCCTTACGTCGTCCTGATGCCGATTTTCGCGGACAAGATTCTGCACAAGGGCGGTCAGGAGTTTGCCACCATCATCGGATCGCACGATCTGGGCGCGGTTCGGCTGGGAATCCTGATGGGCGCCGCCGGAGTCGGAGCGCTGCTGGGCGCGCTGACGCTAGCCATGCGCTCGGGCGTGAAAGGCCTGGGCCGGTGGGTCGCCGTCTGCTGCGCCGGATTCGGCGTGAGCATGGTTCTGTTCGCGTTTTCGACGTCCTTCTGGGTATCGGTGCTGTTGTTGCTGCCGGTGGGCTACTTCGTCATGCTGCAGATGGCCTCCTCGAATACGTTGATCCAGGTCATGGTGCCCGACGCGTTGCGCGGGCGCGCGATGGCGATCTATTCGATGATGTTCATGGGCATGGCTCCGATTGGAGCGCTTCTGGGCGGCGCCATGTCAGACCGTATCGGGGCCCCGTGGACGGTCGCCATCGGCGGAATCGTTTCGGTGCTGGGCGCGTGGTGGTTCGGATTGCAGCTGCCGAAGATTCGCGTCGAGGCGCGCAAGTTGATCCTTGCCCAGGCTATGGCCGGCGGCGATCCAGCCGAAGAGATGAATACGCCGGTCATAGAAGACTGATGAGTTGTGGAGGGCTGATCCCTAGGTTCGCTTGCGGCTCCGCTGCCGCGAGCAAGATGCACAGTCCTTCGCGCATAGAACGCGGTCACGACGCCAAAGTGCGGGACTCCCGGATGCCCCGCGTCCTCCCGGACATTCGCTATTTTTCTTGCGCCGCCTGCGGCACTACTTCAACTGCAATCCCGGACGGCTCCGGCTTGCTGTGATACACGCGCTCGGTCGCCTTCACGAAGTCCGACGGCTTCGCATCCGGAATGTTCACGAACGTCTGCGGATTCCGATCCGTCAGAGGGAACCATGAACTCTGAACCTGCACCATGATGCGGTGTCCGCGCCGGAACGTGTGATTGATGTCCTGCATCGTGAACTTCACTTCTTCCACTTTGCCCGGCGTGAACGGCTCCGGCTTCTCGAAACTGTGGCGGAACTTTCCGCGGAAAGGCTCGCCTCTCACCAGCTGCTGATATCCGCCCATGGTGAAGGAAGGCGGCCCCACATCTTTCCTCGGTTGTCCCCGTTCGTCAGGGCGCGAATCCTGCTTGCTCTCCGGATAATCCGCCGGATACACGTCGATCAGCTTCACATCCCAATCCGAGTCAGTCCCGCTGGTCGACACGAACAATCGCGGCGAGATCGGGCCAGCGATCGTCACGTCCTCCTGTAGCACTGGCGTCTCATACACCAGCACATCGGTGCGGCTGTCCGCGAATCGCTGATCCGACAACATGTATTCCTGCGGCACGCTGGTCGCCGGGTAATTCACGAATGGCACCGGCTTCGCCGGATCACTCACATACTCATCGAACGATTTCCCCTCCGCTGCTGGAGCGTCGAACGAAAGCCCGCCATTCGGCTCGAAATACAACGTCTTGTGCTCGACGTTCTCTGGAGGCCACGCCGAATACTGCCGCCACACATTCGTCCCCGTCTCGAATACATAGGCCTTTGGCAGCTTCGGATCGCCCACGCCCTTCAGATAATGTTCGAAAAATGGAAACAAAATATTCTTTCGGTAATAGTCGCCGGTATTCGACGCAAACTCGACGCGTCCGAGATGCGCGCCGTCATATCGGGCCCATCCGCCGTGCACCCACGGTCCGACCACCAGCGCATTAAAAATTCCTGGATTATTTTTCTCAACCGAATGAAACGTCGTGAACGGCCCCTGCAAATCTTCCGCGTCGAACCATCCGCCCACCGTCAGCACCGCGCAATGAATGTTCTTCAAATGCGGAGCGAGATCGCGCACCTTCCAATACTCGTCGTACGTGTCGTGGTTCACCTGGTCGTCCCAGAGCGCGCTCTTGCCAACGAGATATTTCCGCAGATTCGAGAGCGGGCCGGCTTTCAGGTAGAAGTCATACGAGTCCTTCGTTCCCCAATCGAACGTAGGAAAGCCTCGCTGCGGCAGTTGCGGATTTTCCTGCGGTTTGAAGAACGTATAGAAGCCGAAATTGGCCGACAGCATGAACGCGCCCCCGTGATACGCGTCGTCCCCCATGAAAAGGTTCGTCATCGGAGCCTGCGGCGATGCGGCCTTCAGCGCGGGATGCGAATCGATCATGCTCGCCGATGTATAGAATCCCGGATACGAAATCCCCCAGATTCCCGCATTGCCGTTATTGTCCGGAACATTCTTCAGCAGCCAGTCGATCGTGTCGTAGAGATCGCTGGCGTCGTCGACATCCTGCTTCGATTTCTTGTTGTCGATGTGC
>DATJOA010000138.1:0-7059 GCA_035507635.1 Candidatus Acidiferrales bacterium | reverse complement strand
TTCCCCCGCCGCCGTCTGCACGTACTACGGTTGGTATTACCAATGTGTTAAGAAACAGGACTGCGGCTCCGAGCACGAGTAGCAAACGTTTCACGGTTGTTTTCTCCTTGGGACTGCGATTTGAACGGTCATAGTTTCATGACGGCGGGTTTGTGGCACAATGTGCCCAAAGACCTCTAATTGTTCGGAATTTGTAACAAGATGACTCTGAAATCGGCACTACAGGACTTAAAGGAAACCACGCTGGCGGCTGTTTCCGGACTTCTGGGCAAGCTCGCCTATCTCGCTTCCTTGCGCCGGTCGCAGGGACGGTATGAACACTGGGGCATGGAAACGGTGCATGGGGCGGAGTCCTCGGAGCGTGCGTTGCGCACAGCGCACAATGAAGTGGTTTCCGGAATCCTGCGGGCTCCGTTATCTACATTGCTCGAAGACTTGCAGGAATCCAGCAGCGGAAGCGGTATGGGGCCCGCGAAATTTGTGGACAATCTTAACGAGCGGTTCGCGGACTTGCTGCCGTCAGGCAGGCAGGATTCGCCGACTGGCAGCCACCTTAATTCAGTGCTGCTGGCGCTTTCGAAGCTGGTGCAGAATCGATCGCGCGCCACTCGGTCAATTTCATAGCGACACCGACAACCTGACCGAGGACTTCGGCTTCCTGGGGATGGCGTAGAACTCGGACCTGAACGGGAGAGAGAGGATGCGGCTGCAGAATAATGTCGTCACGGCGCATGCTGCACCAGCAGCAAGTGTGGCCGTCCCGCGTCTCGACGAAATAGATTGGACGTTCGTATTCAGAGCGCCAGGAGCCTTCCACCACGCGGTTTCGCGCCTCATCCACCTGAATGAAACTTCCCGGGGGGAGGATGGGATACATGGTGAAATCCTGCGTGCCAACATACCCATAGGTGAAGTCGCTGTTGGCGAATTGCGCGAGATAGGCAACCGGGACCAGTCCCCATTGTTCGACCATACGTCCGAGATTAGTGGTGCGGCGTTCGTCGAAACCGGGGTCCATGCGCACGGGAACTTGGACGGATGACAATCCGGCGAGCGCATCGGAGACGTGAGACTTTGGCGGAGAGACGAGGCCGAGATCGGCAGCGGTATTGTTGAGATCGACGCCGTACCATGCCAGCAGTTCACGAAGATCTCGGCGATAAATGACCGAGAGAGTATAGAGACGGAAGATGCTCGGGAGGATTCCCTTGGTTTCGATATCGGATAAGCGACTGGGAGGGATGGAGTATTCTTCGTTGTGATAGCGGTCTGCGATTCTCGCGCTGGAGTTTTCAACGTCGCGCATGGTCAGGCCAAGTTTCTCGCGCAACGTGCGAAGACTCTTTCCCGCGGGCAGCACAGGTGGAAACCCTCCAGAATTGTGGAATGATACCAAACGCTGAACGTCTTGTATCCGTCATCCTAGAAAAATCTTTGTACGGGGCCAGTTTGTTACGAAATCCGAACAGACCTGAGAGCTGATTTGGCGCGGTCTTTTGCGGGTGCGGAAAGCGTGTCCTCGCCCACGGCGCAACCACAGCGCTTCTGTGGATATCCCGGAGTTGTTCGGAATTCGTAACAACTCAAAACTCACAAACATCCGGCATGGCCTCTAGCCAGTCTACCCCGTCCCTCGAATCACGGGTAGTACCTCCTTTGCTTCGTGGTGCCGCATTGCGACTGGCTCCTGACTCATTGGAGCAGGATGACATTTGTCACGCCACTTGCGTGATGGTTGGCACTGGTGCGCCTGCCGGTATTCCGCCATGATGCAACCAGTGGTGCCAAAGACTTGATCGATCCCGAAACTCGCGCCAGAAGGCGCGCCCCTGGAGCATTCCCGATGATCGCAACATTGGAAAAACCTCAAATTGAGGAACGACACACCAACGATGTGGTGGTCGCCTGCCTGGAGGGTGTGAACAAGAACTATGAGAGCATCCGCGCCCTGAGCCATGTTGATTTCGGAGTGCGTGCTGGAGAAGTTGTGGCTCTGTTGGGACCCAACGGTGCCGGAAAGACCACGGCAGTAAAACTGCTTCTAGGACTTCTACAACCGAATGCGGGGAAAGTTCGCGTGTTCGGCGGCGACCCTGTGAATCCGGAAAACCGGATGCGCACGGGGGCCATGCTTCAGGTGGGCCGAGTTCCGGAAACATTGCGCGTTCGCGAGCATATCGACCTGTTTTCCTCCTATTACATGAAGCCGATGCCGGTGGCCGAAGTTCTGGCATCGGCTGGGCTGGAAAAAATTCAAGACCGCAAGTTCGGCGACCTCTCGGGAGGCCAGAAGCAGCGGGTGCTGTTTGCCCTGGCAATCTGCGGCAATCCAGACCTTCTGTTCCTCGACGAGCCAACCGTTGGCCTCGACGTGGAAGCGAGGCGCATGCTGTGGGACGAGATTCGCGCATTGGTACGACGCGGAAAAACGGTACTGCTCACGACACACTACTTGCAGGAAGCGGATGCGCTGGCCGACCGAATCGCTGTCATTGACAAGGGAGAGATTGTTGCGCAAGGCACTCCGGCAACCATCAAAGCCCAAACGGCGGGAAAGAAAATCCGCTGCATTACCAGCCTGGGCTTGAACGCGCTGCGGCAGATTCGTGGGGTCACCGAAGTGAAAGAGGACCGCGAGGCGTTCGAGATCCATACAAGCATGGCCGAGCCAGTTGTCCGCGAGTTGTTGGCGAGAGATGCGGCGCTTTCGGGCCTCGAGGTTTCGAGCGGTGGATTGGAAGAAGCATTCCTCGCGCTTACGCAGGACAGCGGAAGAAACGGGAATCAGGCGAAGTGAGTCGGAATCCGGCAATTGAAAAGTTGAAGAAGGAGGCGCGATGAGCACCGCTACCGTGGCGTTAAGCAATACGCAGATTCGGCGTTCCCCGGGGCATACGGCGACGATTTATCTGAAGGAGGCGAAGTATGAGTTCCTCAAGTATCTTCGCCTGCGCGTGTACACCGCATCGGTGTTGAGCTTTCCGATCATGTTCTACGTCCTATTCGGGCTGGTGCTGAACTCGAAGGATGCGATTGCGGGCACGCGCGTCCCCACCTATCTGATAGCGACCTATGGAACTTTCGGAGTCATGGGCGCTTCGCTTTTTGCTACAGCCGCCGGGCTCGCTTCGGACCGAGGTCTGGGATGGCTGCAGGTGAAGCGTGCCAGCCCGATGCCTCCGTTTGCCTATTTCGTGGCGAAGGTGATTACCGCCATGATCTTCAGCGCGATCATCGTTCTGTGTCTCTTTGCACTCGGCGTCGGATTCGCCGCAGTACGCATGCCGGTCCGGCAATTCGCAGAATTGTTCGGAACGCTGGTCCTGGGTTCGGTGCCGTTCTCGGCCATGGGACTGGCGCTCGGTTATTTCACTGGGCCGAATTCGGCGCCTTCGACCATCAATTTGATTTACCTGCCGATGTCGTTCTGCAGCGGATTGTGGGTGCCGTTCATGTTTCTGCCCAAGTTCGTGAAACAGATTGCACTGGCTCTGCCGCCGTATCACCTCTCGCAACTGGCGTTGGGAACCGTTGGAGCCGGCAGTCATGAATCGGCCGCGACGCATTGGGAAGTGCTGGTGGTATTCACCATGATCTGCCTGTGCGTGGCGCGGATTGGGTTTCAGAATGATCAGGAAAAGATGTATGGATAAAGCAATAGTTGCAGAGTTGTAAAGCTTCAACGTTTCAAACGTTCTTGCATTTTGAATTTCATGTATGAGCGCAAGCTATAAGAAATCCGTTGGTTGGGCAGTCGTACTGGTCCTGTTCGGACTTCTGGCTCTGATTGGCGGCGACATGTCCCTTTTGATCCTGGTTCCAGCGGCATTGCTGGTCTGGTACAGTGCCCGTCCGCTCCTTGGGAGTGGCCGGAATTGACGGGAGGAGCGACAATAGGCGTATGCCGCTGATCACATACGATCCGGGCGCACCGTGCGGTAACCCCAATGTCAGTCACTTCAAGCTGAAGCCCTGGCGAACGATCTTTCGGGACAGAGACCATGGCTGGAGCCCGCTGCTGTGGGTCGTGTATCTCGGATTCTTCTACATCGATCCCGTACTGAGCCATGCCAGCGCACGAATTTGGGCTTTCGATATTGCGGGCGGGGTTGCATTTATCTTCCTCTACTTTGGCCTGTTCGCCCTAGTGAACCCGAATTTCTATATTCACATTGGTGGCATGGTGCTGCTTGGGATCGCCTTCATGCCGATCAACTCCGGGGCATGCACCTTTTTTATTTTCGCGGCCGCGATGCTTCCGTTTTGCGTCGATACGAGAACCGCAGCGGTAGTTGGCCTGTTTACGGTGGGAGCCGTCGGCGCGATCGAGGGACTTGTTCTTCACATCAACGGCTGGACGCTTTTCTATTCTGCGCTGTTCCCCATCATCATTGGAGCCGGGAATACATTTTTTGCAGAGCGCAACCGAATGAATCGGAAGCTGCGCAAAGCGAATGAAGAGATCGAACATCTCGCCAAAGTCGCGGAGCGCGAACGCATCGCGCGCGACCTGCATGATGTTCTCGGGCATACGCTCTCGGTCATCACGTTGAAATCGGAATTGGCGGGAAAGCTGATCGAGCGCGATCCGGAGCGCGCGGGAAAAGAGATCCGGGAAGTCGAGCAGATCTCGCGGCAGGCGTTGTCGGATGTGCGCGACGCCATCCGTGGATACCGCTCCAAAGGACTTGCGGCTGAATTGGCGCAGGCTAAATCGACGCTCGAAACTGCCGGCCTGTCTGTGCAATGCGACGCGGCAACCACCATGCAATTACCGGCCATGCAGGAGAGCGTTCTTTCGCTGGCGGTGCGCGAGGCTGTGACGAATGTTGTGCGGCACGCTCGCGCGTCCTCATGCCGGTTGCGGATCGAACAACAGAACGGATCGTGCCGGCTGGAAATTGCAGATGACGGCCAGGGCTTCGTCACCATGGAAGGCAACGGCCTGCGCGGGATGCGCGAGCGCGTCGAGATGCTGGGCGGAACGCTGGAGCGGCGGAATAAATCGGGCACCACCCTGACGATCACGCTGCCCTTGAAGGAAATACACGCCCGAGATCTCACGGAAAAAGAATTGGAAGATGAGAAGCGAGAGCGCGAACTTGAATCCTCCCACTAGCGCTACCAGCCGAAAGACAATTCGCGTGGTGCTGGCCGAAGATCAGGGGATGGTGCTCGGCGCGCTGGCGGCGCTGCTCGAAATCGAAGGCGATATCTCGGTCATTGCCCAGGCGCGCAACGGGAATGAAGCGCTCGAGGCAGTGCTGGCGCACAAGCCGGACGTATTTATCACCGACATCGAAATGCCGCACATGAGCGGGCTTGATGTCGCGGCCGAACTGAAGCGGCGGCACACGGGAACACGCGTGGTGATCGTCACCACGTTTGCCCGCGCCGGATATCTGCGGCGGGCTCTGGAAGCCGGAGCGTCGGGATACCTGCTGAAAGACATGCGCGCGGAAGAACTGGCCGACGCGGTGCGGCGCGTGTATCAGGGATTGCGCGTGATCCATCCGGAACTGGCGACGGAAGCGTGGGGAGACATGGATCCGCTCACCGACCGCGAGCGCCAGGTACTGCGCCTGGCGGGCGAAGGAATGGCGAGCTGCGACATTGCCGGTGAGCTCGGACTTTCAGATGGCACCGTGCGCAATTATCTGTCAGAAGCCATCAGCAAGCTAGGCGCCAGCAATCGCGTTGAAGCGGCGCGGATCGCTAGAACGAAGGGTTGGTTGTAGGGACGAGCTTCCAATCACTCGACCGGCCCGCCAGCCATTCTCCACGCATACATTAAGAATGAAGTCGCGGTTAGGTCGACAGCAGATTCGTCCGTTGAATAGGACTGGACGTTGTCCTTGTAAACTGCGCCGTTTCCGTTGAACCTCTTGTAAACGTCTCCGCGGACCGCAGGGCACGGCACCATTCCGTCAAGCCATCCCCACGTGGCAAAGCTGTTTGCGCCTTCGACGACCGCGCCAGCCAGAACAGGCGGCCGCCCATCGGTCGAGCCCACGATGTTGGCTACTTGATGCTGCATGCAGTCGGGGAATGTAGTGCCGTCTCCGACCGTGAAGGTCACACCCCAGGCGTTAGCGCCGGAGATATTCCCGAGCCATCGACGCGAAGCGTCATCATATTCCTTGCCCTGCCGCAAGTAGTTATACTCGGCCGCCATTACCGCCAGACCGGCCCCGTGCGCGATGCTGTCATACGTTCCCCATTGGAGTCCAAACTGGAAGGGGTCTCCCGCGTTTCTGGCAACGGAATTTGAAATCTGCTTGGCGATGTCATCGGCCAAACGTGCTTTCGACACTGGCAGTCCAGAGGGATTGCCCGCACGCTCGATCGCTCGATAGAGCTCAAAATGAGCAAGCCCGCTGACGTCATAAAGATTCAAGGTGTCTGCGCCATCACTGGAGCTTTCCATATAGGCCCGTGCCCAGTGCGCGGCGAGGTACAGGTACCGCAATGGATCACTATGCGGTAGCCCTTCGGGCAAATCTCCGCTCTGCAGGGCTAAGAACAACTCCGTTGCTCCTAGTTCCATGTCATCCCTCCACTCGCTTTCCGGATAGAAATCAAACGGCGCGACGGTCAGAAGATTTCCGGCGGGATTAGTGTCTGCTTGATCGTAAATGTGTTCGGCCGAGAAAAGGCACTGCGATGCGATCGATGGATTCGTTACGCGGAAAAGCTGGAAACACTCGGCGAAATCTGCGGCGAGCCGTCCGGCAAGATTCGGACTGATTTTGGAACCCGCAGGGCCGGCCTGGAACACAGGGCGATGACGAATGTATAGATAGGTGGGATCGTCTCCGGCATAGTCGTCATCGACCTGCGGCAAACGCCAGATATCGTGATCACTGAGGTAGTCGAAATTCTCAAAGTCGGTGCCGAACCTACCTGGTAGTACAGGGTTCGGGACTGATCATCCCACATCCGATGGAGCCATCGGAGTCCAAATTGCGCTTCAGCAGTGAAATTCGAGTCCGGTGAATAGCGGCCCATCTGATGCGGAAAGTCACGCACACCAATCATCATGAGTGCCACAACATAGCT
>DATJOA010000137.1:0-7396 GCA_035507635.1 Candidatus Acidiferrales bacterium | reverse complement strand
GTTTCGACGATGGCGGTCAGAATTTCGCGTTCGCGATTCCCGATATTGGGTTCAGCGGGCATAAATCTCTATGTCAATTGTCTCAAATCGGGCGGCTAGCGCCGAGGGGAGCAACTGCGTCGGGTCCATTCCTTAACTATTTTAGATGCAGAAGCTTAGGTTTTGGATCGAAGTTATGATCCTTTGGGATTCTAGGAATGCGGGGTGGGGAAGTCAAGAAGGGTGAGTTCCAAAGTTTCAAAGCGTTCGAGTTTCAGGTGTAGGGTTTCAGGTTTCTAGTTTCAAGATCAAAGACTTGGTCGGCGTTTGACTTTCGGATCGTGAAACCTTGAAACTTTGGAACCTTGAAACTTTCCTGATGAAAACTAAACGACATATTGCGGTCATTGGCGCCGGGGCTTTTGGGGGCTGGACTGCGCTGCAACTGGTGGAGCGCGGCGCGCGGGTCACCCTGCTTGACGCTTGGGGTCCGGGGAATTCTCGGGCATCTTCTGGCGGAGAAACTCGGGTCATGCGGGGGACCTATGGGCCGCATCAGCCTTATACCGAGATGGCGGCGCGGGCGCTGAAGCTTTGGACGAAGTATGAGCGGAAGTGGAAGAAGCAGTTCCTGCATCGCTGTGGAGTTTTGTGGATGGCCTCGGGACGAGACGATGCCTTCGAGCGCGGATCGATCGAGATGCTGAAGGCGGCTAAGATTTCATTTGAGGAACTCGCTGCAGCGAAGATGCAGAAGCGCTGGCCGCAGATTAATTTCGAAGGGATTGAATGGGGTATCTTTGAGCCGGAGTGCGGATATCTTGATGCACGGGCGAGTTGTGCGGCTGTAGTGGAGGCATTTGTAGCGGCGGGTGGGGAGTACCGGCAGGCTGCGGTTGCTGCTGATGGATTGGAAGAACGTCGGTTTCGCGAGTTGCGGGTATCGGACGGGACGAAGCTAAGGGCCGATCGGTATGTATTCGCTTGCGGACCTTGGCTTGGCCAGTTGTTTCCTCGGACGATTGGGAGCCGGATTCTCGCGACCAAGCAGGATGTGTTTTTCTTCGGCGCGCCTGCCGGAGATGTGCGGTTTACCAATCAGCATCTTCCGGTGTGGGCGGATCACCACGGCAAGTTCCGCTACGGCATTCCCGGGAGCGATCGGCGGGGGTTCAAGATTGCGAATGATACGCGGGGTCCGGAGTTCGATCCAACCTGCGGAGAGCGGGTGATCAGTCAGGAAACACTGAAGGATATTCGGGAGTACGTTGCGTTCCGCTTCCCTGCTCTGAAAGATGCGCCGCTGGTCGAGAGCCGCGTGTGCCAGTACGAGCAGACTCCGGATGGAGATTTCATTGTGGATCGGCATCCGGAGAATGAGAATGTGTGGCTGGTGGGCGGGGGATCAGGGCATGGGTTCAAGCATGGTCCGGCGATCGGGGAGATGATGGCGCAGTTGATGTCGGGCGATGGAGAACCGGCGGCGCGGTGGCGACTGGATCGATTTGCGCTGTAACTCACGACGAAGACAACGCCCCTCCGCTCCGCGTGCGGTTGCCTTCGGCAACGACATGCTCCGGTCGGGATGACAACGCGAAAAGAACGTCCTTACTGAATCTGGATTACGTTGGCTGGGGCGTTTGCCTTGATCTCGCCTACGCGGTCGATAACTTTGCGCGCAAATTCGTATATGGATTTCGCGTGCGGGGAGTTCTCGCCCTCGAGAACGACCGGCTTGCCGCTGTCCCCTGACTTGCGAACTTCTGGATCGAGGCTGATGCTGCCGAGGAACGGCACGTCGAAACGCTTGGCCATCAATTCGGCGCCTCCGCGGGAAAAGATATCGACTTCGTGCTGGCAGTGTGGACAGACGAAGTAGCTCATGTTCTCGACCACACCCGCAATATCGACTTTCATCTGGCGAAACATCTCAATCGCTTTGCGTGCGTCTTGCAAAGAAACGTCGGACGGAGTCGAGACCACGACCGCTCCGGTCAGGGGGACGGTTTGCACGAGAGAAAGCGCGACATCGCCGGTACCGGGCGGAAGGTCGACGACCATGTAATCGAGATGTCCCCATTCGACGAGGCCGAGGAACTGGCGGATGATCTGGTGAAGCATGGGGCCACGCCAGATCACGGGCTTGTCGCCTGGATTGAGGAATCCGACGGAGATGACTTTGAGGCCGAAGGCTTCGATCGGCTCGATGCGGTTGTCGCCAATCATTCGCGGCTGCGAGTTCACTCCAAGCATCAGCGGAACGTTGGGGCCGTAGACATCGGCGTCGAGCAGGCCGACCTTGTGTCCCATCTTGGAGAGCGCGACGGCGAGGTTGACCGAGAGCGTGGTTTTGCCGACGCCTCCTTTGCCGGAACCGACGGCGATGATGGCGTCGACACCCGGCAGGGGCTGCGGGCCTTGCGGCGCGGGTCCGTGCTGATGCGGCATGTGTGCGTTCAAAGGAATCGGCTCCTGATAGGAAATTGGGAGTGCTGAATCGAGGAAGTCGCGCAGAACCCCAAAGGATGATTATACAGGGGCAAGATGCCTGAATCTGACGGGATACAATGTCAGCGGAATTAGATATTCGTGTAGGCCAGCCGTCATAAGTACCGTTTAAGCGGGCAGTAGCGGCCGGCGGGGAGAGAAAATGTTCGGCAACTCCAACACGATCGAACATCCTTTCGGAATTACGGTTTTCGGTTCGACATTGCTTCGAGTACCGCCAGACTCGGTGACCGTTCGCGCGGCCATTACGCGACTCGAAGAAAGACCGGTCGATGCTTTCGGGAAAGCTCGGGAAGCGGAGGGGGGAGTCACCGCTTTTCTGCGCAAGACGCCTGTTAAGGAATGCGGGTTGTCGAGAATTTCGCTCGCCCAAGAATACCGCTTCTCGAACAATGAAAGACGGCCGATTGGATATGTGGCGCGCATCGGGCTAACAGTGGTTCTGACTGAACTCGATCAGATCGAGCACGTCGTTTCTGGATTGGTCGATGCTGGTGTCAATGAGATTACGTCAACCGAATTTCACACCGCTAAGCTGAAAGAACTGCGGGCACGGGCACGAGAGCTTGCAGTGCTTGCCGCCCGAGAGAAGGCTGAAATCTATGCCGCGGCTGGGCGGGTGTCGATTGGAGAAATCCTTCACATACAGGATGTAAACCCAAACGTCCTCCGGCAGGAGTTCCACGTGACGGCCGCGAGAGGAGGACAGGCACAGGAATCGCTCGCCGATAACGAACCTGAGCAGAACTCCCTCGATCCGAGTGCGATCCAGGTGGGAGCGGCTGTGATTGTGGCTTATCGAATCGTCGGGTCCGCCGCGCGAGAGCTGGCTTCGCGCGGAGGCAGCATGCCTGAAATCAGGCGCACCCGCCGCCGCAGACCTCGCTAGGTTCTGCGACCCGCTTTAGTAGCCTTCGCCTTCCAGCCGTACTTTTCCTTTGAACATGCGGAACAGGAAAACGAAGTAGGTGAGGGCGAGGATCATGCCGATGATCCACCAGGTGAATCCGACGGCGAGACCGTGTTCTCCGGCTTTGGTGTTGTAGATCGTCAAATTGAGGGCGGAGTCGGTGCTCGCCGGAAGAACAACCGGATAGAGCGCGAAGGCCGCTCCGACCAGCATGCCGACGATATAGACCGCCGACGCCACGAAAGCAATTTTGTCGGCATGCCGAATCATGCCGTGCATCATGACGGCAAGAGATCCGAAGACGAGCACCGGGATGAGCAAGCCGACGTAGTGATGCTTGTAATTATCGAGGACGCCCGGACGGATGGAAACAGTGGCGACCAAACCAACGACAGTCAGCAGCAACTGGAGCGGCCAGGCCCACATGGCCGTGGTGCGGGCGCGGTGGTTGAGATCGTTCTCAGACTTGGTGGCGATGTAGAGGGAGCCGTGCGCGGTCAGGGTGACAAGCGCGATCACGCCGGTGAGAACCGTGTACCAGTCGAGGATGCCGTTGCTAGTGCCGGGACCGAAGTTCGGGCGGAAGTTGGTCCAGAGCGGTTCGAAGAAGTATTCGTCGGCGGCGAGAGGAACACCGCGGACGACATTGCCAAGTGCCGCGCCAAAGAAGATGCAGAGCAGGATGCTGGAGACGGAGAAGACAACGTCGAAGAATCCGCGCCAGACGTGGTTTTCCATGTGCGCGCGGAGTTCGATGCCGATACCGCGAAGCATGAGCAGCCAGAGAACCATCATGAGCGGAAGATAGAATCCGCTGAAGCTCGAGGCATAAAGCAGCGGGAAGGCAAAATAGAGAGTGCCTCCGGCGGCGAGAAGCCAGACTTCGTTGCCGTCCCAGACCGGACCGATGGCGCGCATAATGACCTGGCGATCACGGGTGGATCTTGCGGCTCCGAGATAAATGACGCCGGCGCCGAGATCAAAGCCGTCGAGCACGACGTAGGCTGCAACCATAACTGCGACGATCATGA
This sequence comes from Candidatus Acidiferrales bacterium, assembly GCA_035507635.1. GTDB lineage: Bacteria > Acidobacteriota > Terriglobia > Terriglobales > Acidobacteriaceae > Sulfotelmatobacter. Next base: position 2,968 of record DATJOA010000137.1, on the reverse strand, counting down.
ACCAGAGTGTTTCCATAATTGCCTCGAATCCGTTCTTCAGGGCTACAGCCCCGGTAATGACTCCGCTTTAACGGCACGGCTACAGCCGCGCACTGATAGCAACCGTTCCTTTCAAATGCGGCGCTACTTTCCTGCGCCTACTGGAGCTCCTGCGTCTTCCGGCGCTGGTTCGTGCGATGCGACTGCTTCCGGTCCGTGTTCGATTTCGCGGCGAATCAGGAACAGGAAGAAGATGCCGAGCACGGTGTACATTCCCAAGAACCCCAACAATGTGAACATGCCGTTGCCGGCCGAAACTGTTTTCGAATAGCCGTCTGCCGTGCGCATGAGCGCATAGACGAGCCACGGTTGGCGTCCGATTTCGGCGGTCATCCATCCGGCGGTGTTGGCAATGTAGGGGAACGGCAGAGCGAGCATGAGAATCCAGAGCATCCAGCGCTGCTCAAACAATTTGCCGCGCCACAGCAGAAACGCCGCGATCACCATGATCGCGATGAAGATCGTCCCCAGCCCCACCATAATGTGGTAGCTGTAGTAGAGAAGCTCGATGTTGGTTGGCCACTGATCCTGTGGGAAGGCGTTGAGTCCTTTGACTTCGGCGGACCATGCACGATAGGTAAGGAAGCTCAGAGTCTTCGGAAGTATGAGCGGATTGTCGATCTTCTTTTGTTCAACATTCGGTTGTCCGATCAGCACCAGGGGCGCTCCGGGCTGGGTCTCGAACAGGGCTTCCATCGCGGCGAGCGTCGCGGGCTGATTCAGGGCGATCATGCGGCCCTGGCCGTCGCCGGTGGGGAATAGCTGTATGACCGAGGCGATCAGTCCGGCGACGACCCCTACTTTCACGAACAGCCGTCCGAAATCGTGGAACTTGTCCCAGAGCAGGTAGAACGCGCCGATTGAGGCCATCACGAACGCTCCGGTGATAACGGCACCGCACATGTTATGGGCATACTGCCACCAAGCCCAGGGATTCAGAACGAGTGCCCAGAAGCTGGTGAGTTGCAGGGAGCCATCGGGGGCGTGCATGTAGCCGACGGGATGCTGCATCCAGGCGTCGGTAGCGATGATGAAGAATCCGCTGAGCCATGATCCTAAGAACACAGCTACAGCTGACCACCAGTGAGCGCGCGGGCTGAGGCGCTTCTCGCCGTAGAGGAACAGCCCCAGGAAGGCCGATTCGAGGAAGAAGGCGAACATGCCTTCCATGCCCAGAGTCTGGCCGATGACGCCACCCGCGAAGCGCGAGAAATGCGACCAGTTCGTGCCGAACTGAAATTCCATGGGGATCCCGGTCACGACTCCGATCACGAAGTTGATGCCGAAAATCTTCGCCCAGAAACGCGCGGCCTGATTGTAGGTCTCGTCGTTGCGGCGCAGGCCGAGGGTCTTGAGCACCACGATGAGCGGCGCCAGGCCCATGGTCAGTTGTGGGAAAAGGTAGTGGAAAGTAACGGTGAAAGCGAAGTGAAGGCGATGCACTAAGAGAGCGCTATCCATGAGGACCTCGGATATTGGTTACCTTAAAGGCAGCCGCGAAGCCTTGGATGTGATTTCAATCACACTTTGCGACTACTGGCGAACTTTGCGCCGGCGGTCGAGTTCGGCGCGGCGGATCTCACGACGGCGTCCGGCGTCTTCGTAGCGGCGACGTTCTTCCTCGGTTTCGGGGATCACGGCTGGAACCTTCAGATGCTTGCCTGCGCCATCGACTGCGACGAAGGTCAGATACGCGGAGCTGACGTGCTGGGCCGTGTCGGCGATGTAGTTCTCGACGTGGACTTTGACGCCGACTTCCATCGATGTGTGGAATACGCGGTTGACCGACGAACGCAGGATGACGAGATCGCCGACCCGGACCGGGACGAGGAAGTCGATGTGATCGACCGAGGCGGTGACGACGTAGTTGCGGGAATGGCGGTGGGCGGCCATGGCTCCGGCGAGGTCGATCCAGTGCATGAGGCGTCCGCCGAGAAGAGCGCCGAGCGGGTTGGCGTCGTTGGGGAGAACGATTTCCGCCATTTCCGATTGCGAGTCGCGGACTGGGCGCGGGGAGAGATTGTCGTCGGGCATTCGTTCGCTTTCCTGTGTCCTTATGACTTTTTCTTTAGATACGATTCGAGAAAACACTCCGCCATCTTCTGAATGCGTTCGTCGTCGTGGCGTTTGAGCCAGGCGGACTGGGAGAGATCGAATTCAAGTTCGCCGTGGTCGACGGGACGATGATTCCGTTCACACGCATAGACGAGGCGCAGCGTGCGCGCGGGAGTGACGTTCCGTGGTCCTTTATTGCGCGCGTCAGATTCCGACGGAGGCAAGACAGCGAATCGAACCGCATCCCAACTTCGCAGAAGAGGCGCCCATGTGCAGTTAGCGGCGTAGCCGAGATTGCAGAATGATTCAAGTATGTCGGGAGATGGAACTTCGCCTTCGTGGCCGGGGGCGGTGCAGTGGCCGCTCCATCCGCAGCCGAGCGGAAGGCGTGTGGGATGAGGCCAGTTTCCGCCTTCGATTCGAGATATGGGCATGAAATAAGGACAGGCCATGTCGACTTCTCTCGGCGCTGAATTTTGAGGGACTGGCTATTGTAATCAGTCGCTCAGCGTCTTACCAGTTTTCGTTTCGGGTGTAGTTGTTGTAGTAATCTCGTTGGCGAGGCGCAGGAATCCATGGATCGTATTGCCACTCTGAACGAAATCCTGACGGAGAATCCGAAGGACGCGTTTGCGCGGTACGGGCTGGCGATGGAGTACTCGAAGCAAGGCGACTTTGACCGCGCGCTGGCGGAGTTCGCGATATTGATTGAGAACCATCCGGACTACACGGCGGGATACTTCATGGCGGCGCAGACGCTGGTACGGGCGGAGCGTGCAGAAGACGCCAAGAAGATGTTGCAGGCTGGAATTGCCTCGGCGCGCCGGACGGGCAATCTACATGCGCAGTCGGAGATGGAAGCGATGCTGGGAGA